>NZ_AQOJ01000094.1:0-6292 GCF_000364685.1 Xanthomonas sp. SHU 166 | reverse complement strand
GGCATGCGGCGCCGTCCGTGCCGCCGCGGGCGCCACCCGGCGCACGCGCGGCTGGCGCGCGCTGCCGCCATCTTCTATGTTTGCAGGCTAATCCCTCGCGATGGCCTGCGCCCATGACCGATCCGTCCGCCCAGCCCGACCACCTGCAGCGCAGCCTGTCCAACCGCCACCTGCAGTTGATCGCGATCGGCGGAGCGATCGGCACCGGCCTGTTCATGGGCTCGGGCAAGACCATCAGCCTGGCTGGGCCGTCGATCCTGTTCGTGTACCTGATCATCGGCGTGATGCTGTTCTTCGTGATGCGCGCGATGGGCGAGCTGCTGCTGTCGAACCTGGAGTACAAGTCGTTCATCGACTTCTCCACCGATCTGCTGGGGCCCTGGGCCGGGTTCTTCTGCGGCTGGACCTACTGGTTCTGCTGGATCATCACCGCCATCGCCGACGTGATCGCGATCGCCGCCTACGCGCAGTTCTGGTTCCCGACACTGGCGCCGTGGATCCCGGCGATGCTGTGCGTGCTGTTGCTGCTGGGGCTGAACCTGGTGACGGTGAAGCTGTTCGGCGAAATGGAATTCTGGTTCGCGCTGATCAAGATCGTGGCGATCTGCGCGCTGATCCTCACCGGCGCCGGGCTGGTCGCCTGGGGCTTCCAGTCGCCGTCCGGGCACGTGGCCTCGCTGGCCAACCTGTGGAACGACGGCGGCATGTTCCCGATGGGGCTGGGCGGGTTCTTCGCCGGCTTCCAGATCGCGGTGTTCGCTTTCGTGGGCATCGAACTGGTCGGCACCACCGCCGCCGAGACCGCCGACCCGCGCCGCAACCTGCCCAAGGCGATCAACTCGATTCCCGTGCGCATCCTGGTGTTCTACGTGCTGGCACTGGTGGCGATCATGGCGGTGACGCCGTGGCGCGAGGTGGTGCCGGGCAAGAGCCCGTTCGTGGAGCTGTTCGTGCTGGCCGGCGTGCCGGCCGCGGCCAGTCTGATCAACTTCGTGGTGCTGACCTCGGCCACCTCCTCGGCCAACAGCGGCATCTTCTCCACCAGCCGCATGCTCTACGGCCTGGCCGAGGAGCGCCACGCGCCGCGCGGCTTCGCCCGGCTCTCGCGCGCGGCGGTGCCGGCGCGCGGGCTGCTGTTCTCCTGCGCCTGCCTGCTCGGCGGCACCGTGCTGATGTACCTGATCCCGAACCTGGTCACCGCCTTCACCCTGGTCACCACCCTGGCCGCGGTGCTGTTCATGTTCGTCTGGTCGCTGATCCTGTGCGCCTACATCGCCTACCGGCGCAAGCGCCCGCAGCTGCATGCGGCCTCCGCGTTCAAGATGCCTGGCGGGGTGGTCATGTGCTACGTGTGCCTGGCGTTCTTCGCCTTCGTGCTGGCGCTGCTGACTCTGCAGGCCGACACCCGCCAGGCGCTGTTCGCCAGCCCGGTGTGGTTCCTGCTGCTGGGCGTGGGCTACGCGTTGAAGCGGCGCAGCGCCTGAACCGGTGCCCGCAGCGGGCGTTGACGCTCCGCGCGCGCTGACGGATGCTCGCGGCCTTTCCTGCGCGAGCCAGTCCCGATGATCACCATCCATCGCCTCGGCGGTACCTCCGACACGCCGGTGTGCTGGGTGGACCTGTGCCGGCCGAGCGAGGCGGAGCTGGCCGAGGTCGACGAGAAGGTCGGTTTCGCGGTGCCGACGCGCGCGGCCATCGGCGAGATCGAGTTCAGCAGCCGGGTGCGGGTGGAAGGCGAGGTGCTGTTCCTCAACGTGCCGCGCTTCCAGGACGAGGACGGTCCGACCGCGCCGCTCGGTTTCGCGGTGTCGCCGCGGGTGCTGGTGACCCAGCGCGAGCAGCCGATGGCCTCGCTGGATGCGGTGGCCGCGCAGTTGCAGCACAGCCCCTGTCGCAGCAGCGACGACCTGCTGCTGCGCCTGCTCGATCAATTGGTCGGACGCCTGGCCGATCGCCTGGAGGCGCTGGAGGCGCAGATCACCGAGACCACGCGGGTGGCGTTCGACCGGCCGCATGCGCGGCACAAGTCGCGGCACCTGGAGCGGATGCTGCACGACGTCGGCGACATGGGCCGGCGCCTGGGCGGCATGCACAACGCCGGCCACGGCCTGCTGCGCCTGGCCACCTATCTGGACGATGCGGCGCCGGACTGGTTCGGCGAGGACGCGGCCAAGCGCATCGGCCTGCTGCACAAGGACCTGGTCACGCTGAGCGAGTTCGAGCAGCAGTTGAACGACCGCATCGAGTTCCTGCTCGACAGCGTGCTGGGCATGATCAACGTCGACCAGAACAACGTGATGAAGGTGATGGCGGTGGCCTCGGTGGTGGGCATCCCGCCGACGGTGCTGGTCGGCATCTGGGGCATGAACTTCGCGCACATGCCCGAGCTGAAATGGCACGACGCCTACTACTGGGCGCTGGGCGTGATCGCGCTGAGCATGCTGTTGCCGCTGGCCTGGTTCCGCCGGCGCGGCTGGGTCTGAGCCAGCCGCGCGCGGCGCCGGCCACGCAGGTCACGCCGCGAGGCTGTCGGCCTCGGCGGCGTCTTCCGCGGTGTCGCCTTCCTCGCCGCTGACGTGCTGGACCGCGGCGATGTCCCACGACACCGTGTCCGGATCGATCAGGGCGTGGATCGCCGCGCCCTGCAGTTCGCGCATCAGCCGTCGTGCCGACGCGGTGCCGTGCGCGACGCTGTCCCACAGCACCATGTCGACCACGCTGCCGTCGCGGCGGCGGGCGATGCGCCGCGAGCGGAAGCCGGGCTGGCGCTGCAGCCAGGCATCGACCTCGGCATTGGCGCGCAGGAAGGTGCGCCAGGTGCAGTCGAGCAGGCGGAAGGTGGCGATTTCCAGGGCTTCGGTATGGGGATGCATCGGTCTCTCCTGCGGTCTGCGTCGCCCGCACGGCACGCTGGCGGCGACGCGGCAGCGCGACGAGGGGCATGGGGGAAGGGACAGGGCCGAACGGCCGGAACAGGCGGGCGGGGGCGGGCGTTCCGGGACGGCGCCGGTGCGGGAACCGGCCGACACAGGATGCTGGCCCGCGCCGCGGGCGCGTTAGCGCGATCCAACGGAATTCTTGTACGATCCTGCAAGCCGCGTCGCGCCGTGGTCCGTGCCGGCGCAGCATCGTGCAAGCTTGCCTTCCTCCTCCGCACGCTACGGCGCCCTTGCCGATGACCGCGCTCGCCCACCGTTACCAGGAAATGGCCGCCCTGGTTGCCCGATTGGCCGTCCCCGATGGCGACCACGACACCGCCATCGACGGCTTCTTCTGTTCCTACCGCTCCGCGCCGTCGCCGAAGACGCATACCGCGCAATGGCCGGTCTTCGCGCTGGTGCTGCAGGGCGAGAAATGCCTGACCCTGGGCAACGAGGAGTACCACTACGGCGTGGGCACCTTTCTGCTGGTGACGCTGGATCTGCCGGTGGTCTCGCGTATCACCCAGGCCAGCCCGGAACAGCCGCTGCTGGGCGTGGGCATGTCGATCCGGCCGGACCGGCTGCGCGAACTGCTCGAGCGCATCCCCTTGCCGCCGCAGGTCGGCGCCGAGCGCCCGCGCGGGGTGTCGGTCAACACCGCCTGCCCGGACCTGCTGGACGCGACGCTGCGCATGCTGCGGCTGCTGGAACGCCCGGCCGACATCGCGGCGATGGCGCCGCTGATCGAGCAGGAGATCCTGTATCGCCTGCTGGTCGGGCCGTGCGGGCCGAATCTGCTGCGCATCGCCCAGGAGGACAGCCCCAGCAACCGCATCGCCAAGGCCATCGCCTGGCTGCGCCAGCACTACGCCGAACCGCTGCGGATCGAGGATCTGGCGCGCCAGGTCAACATGAGCGTGTCCTCGCTGCATCACCATTTCAGCGCGGTCGCGGCAATGACGCCGCTGCAGTACCAGAAACAATTGCGCCTGCGCGAGGCGCGGCGGCTGATGGTGGTCGAACGCATGGACGTGGGCGCGGCCGGCTACCGCGTCGGCTACCAGAGCCCGTCGCAGTTCAGTCGCGAATACAGCCGGCTGTACGGGCGGTCGCCGCGCAGCGACCTGGCCGAGCAGCTGGGCCTGGCCGGCTGAGCGGTACCGGCACTGCACGGGCCCTCTTGCGCACTTGACGTGCCGCTTGATCGACCAAGGGCCTCTCTCATCACTCCGAGGCACGTCCCGTAGGGGCGGCGTCAGCCGCGACGCGCGTTACCGGGAAAGCTCCGTCGCGACTGAAGTCGCTGCCACAGGGGCTTGCGGCGAGCCCCCCGGGTGCACTGTGGGAAGGACTTCAGTCCCGACGCATTGCGCCATCGGAACGCACACCACATCGCGCGTCGCGGCTGCATGACACTTGACTCCTACAGAGCAAGCCGCATCCGGCTTGCGTGTCGCCGGATCAAGCGATTCGAGCTGCAGCAGGCAGCGCGTTGGTGCGCTTCGGCGCCCGTGCAGGACCGGTGCGGTCCTGCACGGGCGGCACGCACTACTGCAGTTGCTTGAGCCGCGCGACGATCTCCTGCGCGTGGCGCTCGATCAGGCCTTCGGAGGTGCCCCAGGCGGTGCTGTTGGTCGATTCCACGTCGAACTGCGCGGCGGTCTTGCCGTTGGCATCGGCGACGGTGACACGGCTCTTGATCTTGTCGCGCCCGGCCATGATGCCGGCCCAGAAGCGCGCACCGTTGCTGCGCATGTAGTAGTGATCGATGACGATGGTCATCTTGCGCGCATTGGCCTGGCCCTGCGTGCCGTGCAGGTGCGCCGCGTCCAGTTGCGCGTCGAGCTGGCGGCGGAACATGGTCAGGCTCTCGGCATCGGTGTCGTCGTTGCCGGTGAGCTGGTACCAGTAGGTTTCGGCGGTGGTCGCCTTGTAGCTCTGGTGCACCACGCTGTTGGTCGCGCAGCCGGTGGCCAGCAACATCACGCTCACCAGCGCGAGCGTTTTCCATTGCAGTCTCATGCTCTCTCCTTGTTGAATCCCCATGCCGGGGCGAACGCCGCCGGCCGCGGCAGCATAGCGGCTGCGCGCGGGCAGGCGGGAGGCCTAGCGCGTTGTCTCCGGATCGCCGAGCCACGCGGCCACGATCCGTGCATAGGCGCCGCTGGCCTTGCTCAGGTGCAGCCACTGGTCGACGTAGGCCTTCCAGGCCATGTCGTCGCGCGGCAGCAGGAACGCTTTCTCGCTGTACTGCAGCGGCTGCTCCGGCGCCACCGCGCACAGGCCGGGCACCTGGCGCTGCTGGAAGCGCGCCTCGGAGGCGTCGGTGATCATGACGTCGGCACGACCCTCGCGCAGGTCGCGGAAGATGGCGGGGTTGTCGTCGGACAGGCGCAACTGCGCATGCGGCAGTTCGCGGCGGGCGAACGCCTCGTTGGTGCCGCCGCGCGGTTCGATCACCCGCACTTCGGGCCGGTCGATCTGGGCGATGGTGCGGTAGCGCGTGCGGTCGGCGCAGCGCACCAGCGGGATCTTGCCGTCGACCTCCAGCACGGCACTGAACCAGGCCTGGCGCTGCCGCGGCAGCGATACCGAGATGCCGCCGACGGCGATGTCGCAGCGGTCGGCGCGCAGGTCCGGCAGCAGGGTCGGCCAGCGCGTGGGCACCCACTGCAGCTTGACCTCCAGGCTCTCGGCCAGCGATTGCGCCAGGGCGATGTCGATGCCTTCGTAGGTGCCGTCGCTGTGCAGGCGGCTGTAGGGCGCGTAGTCGCCGGTGGTGCACACGCGCAGCACACCGCGTTGCAGGACGCTGTCCAGGTGCGAGGGTGCGGCGTGCGCGGGCAGCGCCAGTACGGCGCCGAGCAGGCCGGCGGCCAGGCGTCGGATCATGCGGTTCTCCTGCGGCAGGGTGGGCGTCGGTGCCCGTTGGCTGTACGCCGGCTGTCGCGCCGGCGGTGCGCGTCACCTTAGCCGTTTTGCGCATGCACCGACGCAATCCCTGACGCGACAAGGCCTTGCGTGCACGGGGCGGGCGCCGGTGACGCCATGTTGCCGCTTGCCGCGCGCGGCGGCACGCGCCGGCAACGGAACTCGCGGCACGCTTCACCGGTCCGTCCCCCACATTCGTCCTCGCCGCCTGCCCATGGATCCTCGACCGTCGTGACCCCCCTTCCTGCGCAAGACCGATGGCTGCAGCTGTGGGCGGCACTGGCGACGGCGATGATTCTGGCCTTGCTGGGACGCCTGCTGTGGGGCACGCCGTCGGCGCCGCCGCGTGCCGTGGCCGAGGACGCGCTGCGCTTGGTGTTCCTGCCGCGGCAGACCGCGCAGCGTGTTCCGGCCCCGTCGCCGGCGTCCGCGCGCGCGCC
>NZ_AQOJ01000093.1:0-48738 GCF_000364685.1 Xanthomonas sp. SHU 166 | reverse complement strand
CCCAGGGCCAGACCACCGAGGTCGGCGTGACCCCGCCTGGCGGCACCCGTCAGGTGTTGCTGAATCAAGCCACCTATTATCCGTTCGGCCCGGTCGCCGGCTGGACCTACGGCAACGGCCGTCCGATGCAGCGCGTGCTGGACCAGGACTACCGCCCGCTGGCGGTCAACGACACCCGTAGCGATGGCCTGGCGGTGGGCTTCGCCTTCGACCCGGTCGGCAACCTCAGCGCGCTGACCGCGCCCGGCAATACCGCGCCGGTGATCAAACTGGACTACGACCCGCTGGGCCGGCTGACCGCGTTCAAGGATGGTCCGACCGATACGGTGATCGACGGCTACACCTACGATGCCACCGGCAACCGCCTGAGTGCCAAGGTCAACACCGCCACGCAGACCTACAGCTATCCGACCACCAGCCACCGTTTGAGCAGCGTGGCCGGTACCGCACGCAACTATGACGCGGCCGGCAACACCACCGCGATCGGCGGCACGGCCGTGCAGTACGTATACGGCGCCAACGGCCGGCTGACACAGGTCAAGCGCAGTGGCACCACCGTGGCGAACTACGCCTACAACGGCCGTGGCGAGCAGGTACGACGAGTGGGCAAGACCAATACCTACACCCTCTACGACGAGAGCGGTCACTGGCTGGGCGACTACGACAACAACGGCGCCGTCGTGCAGCAGGCGATCTGGCTGGACGATCTGCCGGTCGGCGTGCTGGCAAAGACCACGCTACGCTACGTGCAGGCGGACCACCTGGGCACGCCGCGCGCGGTGATCGATCCGGTTCGCGACGTGGCGATCTGGCGCTGGGATCTGAAGGGCGAAGCCTTCGGCACCACCGCGCCGGACCAGGATCCGGACAAGGACGGCACGGCCTTCGTGTTCGACATGCGCTTTCCTGGGCAGCGCTACGATGCGTTGAGTGGACTCAACCAGAATTATTTCCGCGACTATGAGCCTGGCACTGGCCGGTATGTGCAGAGTGATCCGATTGGGCTAGAAGGTGGCATTTCGACTTTTTCTTATGTGGATTCATATCCACTAAATAATTACGACCCCAAAGGTCTTAAGAAGTGGGATTTTGATGGGCCAGGCGATAAATCTATATGCAGCTACTATGAATCTCTTTATAGACAAACTGGATCTCTTTACTACAAACGAGCAGCCAGAACATGCAAGGGTGAAAACCTAGTCATTAACGAGGCAATAAGAGCTGGCATTATTCATGCATGGGCTACAAATCGGACATCCGACTCAGCAAGTGTTATATTAACAAAAATTAGAAATGGCTTAGCTCGTGAAGACAGGCGTTATTCAATTCGTGACGAGCAAGGCCGTGTTGTAAGAGAGCCGTATGGCAACTTCATCGATGAATACCACTATAAAGTTTTTCAGGAGGCGGGAATTAGCCCCCTCTTTTATGGGGGCTCCTTGTGGCCAAGAGGAGTATATCCAAATTATGTTCCGCAGGTTGGTGATGGATCTGAAGGGATCCTACAAGAAATTATTGGGAAAACGCCCTTTGGCGCTTCCCGCGACAACGAATGCGAGACAGGATGGTAGTTAATGAATATCCTAAAGTGGATTCCCGTAGTTCTTTCTTTCTTGCTTTTTTTTGTTATCGGCCTAGATAGTTTTTTTGCTAACAGGCACTTATTTAATAATGCACCCATTGGAGACTATTTTCGCTACCTGATTTTCTTTCCAGGAATAACGCTATGTTTTTATCTTGCCTTTTCGCTCAGTAAGGCGCAGACATGGTCCCACTTTGTTATCGCCGTCTTCCTGTGCCTGCCGGCGCTGATTTTCTTGCATTTTGTGGTGTCTGTGATGAATGCGCATACGGGTGGCGCATATTGGTGGTGGCAGGTGTTGGAGATTGTGGCGACTTACTTCCTGTGGTCTCGAACAGGAAAGCGCTGGTCCAAAGCGCCGTTATCTAGTCAGGGAAAGGAGCCTGCAACCAGAATCTCCTAAGCCGGCGCCGTGACTAAGCCGTGCCTACAGGCATCACTATCCGCCAGGCAGGCTGCATCGAGATGTATGCATATCGACGATGGCGATGCTCAGATCGATGGGATGCATCGGTTTGCGCAACCAGCTCGGCAATAGAAGCCGTACCATCAGAGCTATCCCCTACTGCGGCGGCGCCGCCAACTCCCGCGCGCTGAGGTAGCCGTCGCCGTTGGTGTCCTGCTTGCGAAAGCGGGCGGTCAGGGTGGCCAGGTGCTGTGCGCGGGTGATCGGCGGGCCACGACCGCCGGGCAGTTCGGCGGGGCTGAGGACGCCGTCGTGGTCGCGGTCGCGCGCGTCGAAGGCGTAGCTCATCCAGGCCAGGTATTCGTCCAGGCTGACGCGGCCGTCGCCGTCTCGGTCCATGCGCTGCAGGTAGCCGGCGGTGCTGTCGATCGCCTGCGCCTGCACATCGCCGATGCCGGCCACGGTCGCGACGCACGCGATGCCCAGCGTCAGCCCGGCCATCAACGACGAACGCCGCACAAGGCGGCGTTCGTGCGGCAGGGGACGCGGTGCGCCGCGGCTCATGCCAGGGCGTAGCCCTTCAGCCGCGCGGCGTAGGCCTGCAGCGCGGCGATGCCGCTGGCTTCGGCGTCATGGCACCAGGCCTGCAGGTGCTTGAGGCGTTCGCTGGCGTCATGGGTGCGCGCTTCCAGCAGGGCCGCCAGGCGGGCGCGATGCTCGACCAGCGTGCGCATGCGCGGCCGCTGCGCCACCCAGTGC
This sequence comes from Xanthomonas sp. SHU 166, assembly GCF_000364685.1. Classification (NCBI taxonomy): domain Bacteria; kingdom Pseudomonadati; phylum Pseudomonadota; class Gammaproteobacteria; order Lysobacterales; family Lysobacteraceae; genus Xanthomonas; species Xanthomonas sp. SHU 166. The sequence goes on along the minus strand of NZ_AQOJ01000093.1, from coordinate 45,991 downwards.
TGCAGCTGTTCGCGCGCGTCGGGCTTGAGCCAGCGGCCGTCGTCGACCAGGCCCTTGCGCAGGCGCCGCGGCAGCAGCTTGCGCAGCTTGGCGCCGGCCTGCGCGGCTTCTTCCTTGAGCGCGGGCTTGAACACGTTGCGCTGGTAATCGGTCATCGCCTGGAAGCGATGCGACAGCAGCGCGCGCAGGGTGTCGGCGTCGGGCACGGCGATGTTCGGGCGCACGTCCAGGGTCGGCGCCACGCGCAGGATCTTGGCCAGGCGCAGCGCGGCCAGCGCGCGGATCGCGATCCAGCCGATATCCAGTTCCCAACGGCGCATCGAGAAACGCGCCGAGCTGGGGAAGGCATGGTGGTTGTTGTGCAGTTCTTCGCCACCGATCCACAGCGCCCACGGGGTCAGGTTGGTCGAGGTGTCGGCGGACTCGAAGTTGCGGTAGCCCCACCAGTGGCCCAGGCCGTTGATCACGCCGGCGGCCCAGAACGGGATCCACGCCATCTGCAGCGCCCACAGCGCGATGCCGGGCAGGCCGAACAGCGCGAAGTTGACCGCGAACAGCGCCACCGGCCCCAGGTTCGCGTACGGGGTATACAGGTGCCGCTCGATCCAGTCGTCCGGCGCGCCCTTGCCGTACTGCTCGATGTCGCCACGCTGGGTGCGCGCTTCGCGGTACAGCTCCACGCCGCGCCAGAACACGCGGGCGATGCCCTTGGTCTGCGGGCTGTGCGGGTCTTCCTCGGTCTCCACCTTGGCGTGGTGCTTGCGATGGATCGCCACCCACTCCTTGGTGATCATCGAGGTGGTGAACCAGGTCCAGAAGCGGAAGAAGTGCGACAGCAGCGGATGGAAGTCCACGCCGCGATGCGCCTGACTGCGGTGCAGATACAGCGTCACCGCGAAGATGGTGAGCTGGGTGAACAGCAGCAGCACGGCCAGCATGCCCCACCAGCCGACGCCGAGCAGGCCGTTGCCGAGGAAGTCGAGGATCGCGTCGAACATTGCCAGAAGCTCCAGAGCGTAAGACGGCGTGAGGGGATGACGACATGATGGGGGTTGCGGGCGCAAACTTCACCCGGCGCTCGCGTATGGTATTCAGCCGCCAAGCGCTTCCGATCACAGAACGGTTTCGGTTCCATGTCAGCCGCCTCTTCCCAAGCAACCCCCGTGCCAGCGGCCACGCCGTTGATCGAACTCGATCGCGCCAGCGTCGTCCGCGGCCAGGTCCGCGTACTGCATTCGCTGAGCCTGCGCATCGCACTCGGCCAGCACACCGCGATCCTCGGCCCGAACGGCTGCGGCAAATCCTCGTTCATCAAGCTCATCACCCGCGAGTTGTATCCGCTGGCGCGCGCTGGCGAGGAGCCGGCGGTGCGGGTGCTCGGCCAGAGCCGCTGGCAGGTGGACCGGCTGCGCAGCCAGTTGGGCATCGTCACCGGCGACCTCAGCGTCAATCTCGCCGACATGCCCGGGCTGGACGTGGAAAGCGCGGTGCTGTCCGGATTCTTCGCCAGCTATGTGGTGCCGCCGCACCGCGAGGTGACCGACGCGATGCGCGGCCGCGCGCGCGACGCGCTGCAGGCGGCGCACGCGTTGCCGCTGTTGCGGCGGCCCTATGCCGAACTGTCGGCCGGCGAGACCCGGCGCGTGCTGATCGCGCGCGCCCTGGTCAATCGGCCGCAGGCGCTGCTGCTGGACGAACCCAGTACCGGCCTGGACCTGGTCGCGCGCGAGCACTTGCTGGCGACGATGCGCGACCTCGCCCGCCAGGGCATCACCCTGGTGCTGGTCACCCACCACATCGAAGAGATCGTGCCGGAAATCGCACGGGTGATCCTGTTGCGCGAGGGCCAGGTGTACGCCGACGGCGCGCGCGAGGAACTGCTGGCCGATGCGCCGTTGTCGGCGGTGTTCGGCGGACCGGTACGGGTGCAGCGCGACGGCGACGGCTACAGCGCGCGGGTGGTTGCGGAGAGCTGATCCGCGGTTGCCGAATTCGGGCGTTTGAGGCCGTCGGGGTGGCGGGTAATGCGGGAATGTCCGTATGTGCGGCTTCCGCCGCGACCGGGCGTTCTCGGTAAAGCCGCTCGTACGGGACGCGTCAACCGTACGCGGCGCCCGCCGCCCGCGCCGGTGCATCGGCCTCGAACGCAGCACGTGCGCTGCGGATCTGCGCGTGATGGTCGGCGGCCCAGCGCACCAGCGGCGCCAGCACCACGCTCAACGATTGCCCCAGTGGGGTGAGCCGGTACTCCACGCCGGGCGGCACGGTCGGCAGCACCTCGCGGGCGACCAGCCCTTCGCGCTGCAGGTCGCGCAGGGTCTGGGTCAGCATGCGCTGGGAGATGTCCGGCACCGCGCGGCGCAGTTCGCCGAAGCGGTGCGGGCGTTCGGCCAGCAGCATCACGAACAGGGTGCTCCACTTGTCGCCGATCTGCGCCAAGACGTCGCGCACCGGGCACTGGTCGATGGCCATGCCGGCACGCTGGTAGTCCTGCAACTGCTGGCTCAACAGCGCGTCGCAGGCAGCGACCGGCGGTACGACGGTGTCCATGGTGGTTACCTCGGGGTAAGCAGGGGCGGAAAAAGTGCCGTCTTTACAGCCCGGCATAGGTCTCTAGGATAGACCAAGTTCCTTTTCCAGACCATGGCGTCCTGCGACGCCGCCCTTCCTCAGGAGACCTGTCATGTCCGCATCTTCCGATTCCCTGCTCGTCACCGGCGCCGGCGGCCAGTTCGGCCAGCGTGTGCTCGCGCACCTGCTCGATACCCTCAAGGTGGCGCCGTCGCGGGTGGTGGCGATGACCCGCCAGCCGGACCGCCTGGCCGCCTGGGCCGCGCGTGGCGTGGACGTGCGCCACGGCGATTTCGACGACGCCACCTCGCTCGACACCGCGTTCCGTGGTGCCGGCCGCGTGCTGCTGATCAGCACCGACGCATTGGACCGCCCCGGCCACCGCCTGCAGCAGCACCAGGCCGCGATCGCCGCCGCCGAACGCGCCGGCGTCGGCCACCTGGTCTACACCTCCTGCCCGGAACCGCACGACTCGCCGCTGCTGCTGGCCACCGACCATGCCGGCACCGAGGACAGCCTGGCCGCCAGCGCCCTGCCCTCCTGGACCGTGCTGCGCAACCACTGGTACTTCGAAAACCTGTTCATGAGCCTGCCGTCGGTGCTGGCCTCGGGCCACTGGTACAGCGCGGCCGGCGACGGCGGCATCGCCCATATCGCGCGCGACGACCTGGCCCGCGCCGCCGCGGTCGCCCTGGCCGGCGGCGACGGCAAGCGCACGCTCACCCTCAGTGGCGCGCGCGCCTACACCACCGCCGAGATCGCTGCACTGGTCGCGCAGGTGCTGGACGTGCAGATCCAGGTGGTGCCGGTGCCGGTCGAGGGCCTGGTACAGGGCATGGTCGGCGCCGGGCTACCCGAGCCGGTCGCGCGCATCTATGCGTCGTTCGACACGAACACCGCGGCCGGCCGCGTCGCCACCGTCACCGGCGACTACCAGGCGCTGACCGGGCAGACGCCGCTGCAGTTCGAACAGTGGCTGCAGGAGCAGCGCGCGCAGCTGGCGGCGTTGAAGCCATAAGCGAACTCGGCGGCGCGCGGGGGCGCGCTACTTGCCGATGCAGAAGCGGCACTTCTGCTGCATGTCGTTGATTTTAAAAGTAGTCATGATGGTCCCGCAACGCGCTTGGACCTATTCTTGGACCCAAATACCAAGCGTGTCCCTTGGTAGCGGCGGATGGCCTGTCTTGGACTCTCCCCGCACTCTCGTCACCGGTGCAGCACGCCTGCAAGCGGTCTGATCAAGGACGGCGAACATGGCCACCGGCGTTCAGCAACGTCCAATGAGTGTAGCGGAGGCTCATTTTCTCACCTCCTGACCCGGAACACCAAGGATGTTGCGCCCTGCTTCAGCCCGAAAAAACGGGAGGAACGCAGTTCGGATTGATGGCTGCGGCAGCGGTGATGCCGAGGTGAGATGACGGCTCTTTTGGCCAGTTGGCCGATACCGATAGGAGCCTCACCATGTCACACCAAACCTCGGACATCATCACCCCGAAAGCCCTGTTGCTCGATGAGCGGCTGACACCACTGGAACGCAACGCCTGGCTGACTTTCCGTGCGCTGGCCGGCAGCGACGGCACCGTGGTTCTCAGTTACGACGCGCTGCGCGGGTACCTGCCGAGCGCGCCGGGCAGCAAGCGGGCTGCCCTTGAAACCGTGTCCAGGGCCGTGCTGTGCCTGCGGCTGTCCACGTGGATTGCGCTGGTCGAGTACCGCCGCAACCCGATGACCGGCTTCTCGATGGCCAGCCGCTACGCGGTGCGGAATCAGCCCCTCGCGTTCGACGACGCCCGCATGGAGGACGAGGACTACCTGCCCCTGCTGGAACGGGCGCTAGGCCATGCCAGTGCGACGATCCGCCAACTGGCACAGTCCATTCTCGACGAGGCAATGCGCCATCCAGCGATGCAAGAGCGGATCAGGCGCCTGCAGCAGCATGACGATGACCATGATCCGGGCAATCCTGGTGGCTCAACTACGCACGATGCCCTCGTGCCCGAAGCCAGCAGCGGCATTCCGAAACCCGTTCCGGCATCTGCAGCAACAGTACGTACTGTAGAAAAAAAGTATTAAAAGAAGTACGTACGTACCGCTCATCACCCGAAGTGCAGGTATCGATGCCGGATGTGCCAGCCCGCTTACGGCAACTGCCACAGGAACAGCAACGGGTTCTCACCCCGCGTCTCAGGGACTTGCCTCCGGAGCAACGCCTGGCGCTGCTGGCCGAGTGGGACGTGCGCTGCGAATCAGGTGGCGTGCACAACGTCATCGCCTACCTCTACGGGTTAATCAAGAAGGCCGTGGAAGGCGTCTTCAAGCTCTGGGCGGCACGCAAATCCACTCCGCAGCAGACACCTATGCAGACCATCAACAACAGCCCGCATGGCTCGCCGCCTGCTCCTTCGGCATCGTCCATCAGCCAAGCCGCAAAGCCTGCGTCGCGCGAGGTGGCACAGCGGCATCTGGAGCAGATCCGGCGCATGCTGAAGCTGCCGCCCCAGCCCATCGGGCAGATCATCGAGAACCTGACTGGCAACGGACATCTGGTTCAACCTGGCGACCTGCCTGCTGCAGGCGGACTCGGACACGCTGGCGCAACGTAATAACCCCGGGCCGTCACTGCCCGCCGCAGTGACGGCCCGGCGAACTGCAGCAACAATGCGGGTTGGCGCAGCATCACATTGATGGCGGCGCACGTGATGATGCCCCGGCACACTGGCCCAGCAACGACCTGCCGGTGGGTATGAACACCGGAACCCAGGCGCAGGTTCCTGCAAGCGCCGACCCGGCCCACCGGACGGAACCATTCCAGGCACACCCAGGCTCGCTCAGCGTGCCGCCCTACTCATGGGCAGAGCTTTCCTCATCCTCGGCGTGGCTCGTCCCGCCATCGCCGCAACACGCGCTCGCCTTTCCAGGCACCCGTCGCTGGTCGGCCGACCTCGCGCGGCCTGCCGACACCTTTTCCATACAGCATCACAGGAGGCACCCGTCCCAGCACATCGCGTTGAAGTCCCTTGCAACTCTTCCGCCCGGCCTTCCCACAGGAAGCAAGGCGGACGCCTCATTCGAGGCCACAGGTGAACTGAGCACCTGGCCCTTGCCCTTCGGGGATCTCGCCTTGGCGAGTTGGCAAAAACGCTGACCACTTGCTTCTCAGCCCCGACAACCGATGGAACGACACCGCAATGGATGACCTGACCTATACCCTGCGCCAGCTCTGCCTGCGCAACCGCGACGGCAGTCACGCCACCCAGGCCGACCGGCAACGGTCGCTGACCCTGGCCGCCCGCCAACTGCGCGAGGTGGGCTTTCGCCAGATGCGGACCACCTCGCTCAAGGGCAAGCATGTCGAAGCGCTGTTGCAGCGCTGGCAAGCCGAAGGCCTGTCGGCGGGCACGATCAAGAACCGCATCGCGCACCTGCGCTGGTGGGCCGAGAAGGTCGGCAAGGCAGGCATCCTGCCAACGGACAACACAAAGCTGGGCATTCCTGAACGCCGCTATGTGACCAACGAAAGCAAGGCCAAGGAACTGGGCGATGGGCTGGACAGGATCACCGATCCACACGTCCGCATAAGCCTGCGCCTGCAAGCGGCTTTTGGCCTGCGGCGGGAAGAGTCCATCAAGTTCCAGCCCCAATATGCCGACCATGGCGACCACATCGCCATCAAAGGCTCATGGGCCAAGGGCGGGCGCGACCGGACGGTACCGATCACGACACCGGAGCAGCGGACGGTGCTGGACTAAGCACACATCAACTGTTCCCAGCAATTTGACGGATCAATCGTGTAAGTCACGCCGGGCGAGCACAAACAGATGCCGCTTGGCGCGTGTTGCAGCGACGTGCAGTAGACAACGCTCAGAAACCTCCGTGTCGTCTGTGACACCGACATCTTCATCATGGCTGAACTGCTCGGCATACTGTCTTGCACCGCGATAGCCGGCCAGGATGACGATGTCGAACTCCAGTCCTTTGACGCGATGCATAGTGGTCAGTCGAATGCCTGTTTCCGCAGGATCATCCGTCGTGCCGTGATCCAGCCTAAGACAAGCTATACCGCGTTGCCGCAAGGCTAGTGCCAATGCATCCAGATCTTCATTGGTACGGGCCGTGACGCAGATACGCCTGGCCTCGATATCATCGGCTTTTCCATGTTCAACTACAGACAGGATGTGCTCCACGTCCTGTTGCAAGGAAGCGGATGGAAGGACTTCCGGCAAGTCGCCGTGGGTCAATGAGCGATAGCCGCGCAAGCTGTCGATGCTTCCATCCAGATCGTCGATCTCGATACCTTCCAACTGCGCGCAGGCCCAACGTCGAATCTCATCGGTCGTTCGGTAATTGACCTTGAGGGTACGGCTGCGACCCCTTACCTCGATCCCCACCTGTCCAAGCGTCACCTTGTGGCGATAGATGCGCTGGTGGGCATCGCCGACGATGAACAAATCATTCTCGGCCTTAGGCACGGCCGCGCGAATCAGGGTGTAGGCAGCGGCGCTGATGTCCTGCGCCTCATCCACCACCATGGCGCGAATGCCCAGTTGCGGCTTTTCCTGCAGTATCAGTTGGCAGGCTTCCCTGAAGGCTTCTTCCGGCTCGCGAAGGTTGGCCGCGTGCAATTGCGCCCGATATTCGGCAAACACCGGCCACAACGCCTTGCGGTGCAAACGGCCCAATTGCCCGCCACGTCCGATGCGACGGGCGCGCATGTAATCCTCCGCCGTTTCGCAACCCTGGGGCAGGATCACGCGCTCGTACTCTGCCCTCAGGAAAGCGGCGCTGTAGGCAGAGCCTGCGGGCAGCGCGGACAAGGCGGCTTGCCAGAAACCACGTCGCTGTTTCTCATCATAGAGCAGCGCATAGGGATAGCCGAAGCGGCGCAGCAGGCCTGACGCCCATTGATCCAGGTTGACCACCTGGATCTTGGCCAATTCCTGCGGCGAGCACAGCAGAGACAGGTTGTGACGGATGTCTTCGGCCAGCGTGCGGGTAAACGTGGTGAAGATGATCGGGCGTCCTGGAAGGTCTGCATATTGCTTGGCCAACCACCTGGCCCTATGCATGGCCACCACAGTCTTGCCGGTGCCGGCGCCACCAGTGACCTTGCCGGGACCGCTCTTATTGCCTTCCACCAATTTGCGTTGGCTCGGATGCAGGAACACGCGCCAGCGCTCCAGGGGGGCGGCCAGTAAAGCCTCCAGATCACTGTCGTCGGTGAGCACCACGAAGTGGCGACGTGTGCTGTCGCGCGTCAAAGCCGCGCCAAAATCTTGGGGGTCGACCGTTTCGGCGGGTTCCCGCTCGGCCAGTATCTTGTCCAGCGGCTCGCCGGCGGCAAACAGATACAGGGCCTCGAAGGCTTCATCCGGCAACTGTGCTTCGAGGGCTTCCAGGTCGGTTTCAGATACAACCGCTCGCACGGCTGCCAGGCGTTCCTCCGGCACGCCCAGTTTACGGATTTCCCGGTCGCGCAGGCCCGCAAACAAGCCCTCGCTCGGGAATGCTTCGGCCAAGGTTGTTTCATCTTCGGTCAGGGATTGCGTTTCCTGTACCGCATAGACTTGCAGGCTGCCCACGTCCGGGTGAATCGCGACGCGGTGACGCCTGGCCCACTGATAGGCATCGTCGTGACGATCCACCCACAACAGGCAATACACATCGCCTGTCTCTGGTTTGAGGATGATGCCGCGCAGGTTGTCGTTGATGCGCACCGAGCGCATGTTGGCATCGGCGGCATCATTGATGCGCTCGTAGTTGATGCCGCTGGCCAGCGGGTTCTGGCGAAACTTGGCGACGAAGGTCAGCACCGCCTGTTGGTTTTGGCGCGGAATCCTGGCGAACGATTTCAGAAAGTCGTCCGACATGGCGATCTTGGGTGAAAGTGCCATTTCAATGTTCCTTCAAGCTATCCAGAAGCGCCCGGGCTGGCGCGTCCTCGGTTGCGATATGGATCGTCCAGCCTTCTGCCTCGAAGCTGGACGCATCGGCCTGGTAATCGGTCAGCAGTACGGCGATCTTCAGGCTGACCCAGGCCAGCTCTGCCTCCGCCAGTACTCGGCCACGTTCGTCGATCAATTCGAAGCCGATTTCCGGCAGCCGTGCTCCTGCATGCGCCAATGCAAGCAACCATGCCTGCACATCCGGGCTGGCCAACTCCAGTGCCGTTTGCCAATGACTGTCGAACGTCTGCTCTGCTTGGCGCAGTGCAGGGCTGGCCTGGAAGCTAGACAGGCCAGCCATCTCGTCATGGCCTGCCCAAAGATGGCGCAAGGGCATCAGCAGGTTCAGGCACTGCCAGAGATGGCGCCAGCGCCGTTGCAGATCGAGCTCCGGTATATCTTCCGGTTGCCACTGCACCAGCATCACAGGCTCTGCGGGTGATGCTGCCTTGCCGGTCATCCATTGCTGCAACTGCTCCGGCGACAGACCGGCCAGCCATTGCACGACAGCGCTCCAGGTGCGATGGCCCCAGCGGTGCGTGCTGGTGTCGGGTAACAAGCCATAGTCGCCGAGCCGACAGCGGAAGGTGCCTTGCTTGAAGCCTTGCAAGGCAGCGTCATCGCCAGGTGGCACCGACATGGCGATACCCAGTACGCCGGCGAGGCGGCGTAAGGCATCGTGCCGTCCCGCTGCCAGCCGACGATGCAGTTGCAGAAAAGGTGACAAGCGGTGGAAGGCGGCCAACGAGGCGATGCCTTGAGCCTCGCATAGACGTGTGACCACCTGATCAGCAGGTCCGAGCAGCAATTCGTCCCAGGCAGTGGAATCCGGGGCCGGTTCGGCACGCAGTGCCGCGTCAATGTCGTCCCAGGTCAGTGTCCAGACAGCGAACCGCCCGCTCTTGGCTATCGCCATGCGCTTGGCCAGATCGTCGGCCACGATGTGCTTGTGGTACTGCCAGCCATCAGTGAATACCGCGACCGGCAAATCGTCCACGCCGTCGTCGGGCCAGAAAACGAAATCCGGTTTGCTTGGCACGACGACACCCTCGCGCTCGCTGAGTGCCACCTGCAATTCCAGACGCCAGCGGCGACTGCCTGCCTGGACCAGGTACCCATGCTTACCGCCGACGAGCTTGTCCTTGAGCGTGAAAGTGACACCATCATGCTCTCGCCGCAGTGCCTCAAGAAATCGCTTTTCCAGCGTACTTTCCAGCAGGCTATTGTCCGGCTGCTGGGAAAGGTTGCCGATGGGCTTCAACTCTGCGCGGTGCTCCAGGATCTGTGCCAACAGCTTCTGCGCCACCGTGCGCGAGATGGCTTGGCGTTCATGGCTGTTGCGGTAGCGGTACATGCACCGATAGCAGCCGTCGGCGGTGTCATCCTGGTTGCAAGTGCAGGTGTTCAATGCGGTTGCTGCCAGACTGAACACCTCGAACAACGGTGCCGGGTCGCGCATCAGTTCCTTCAAGTATCCCGTGCCGCCCGGCACGCTGTCGTAGATCACCAGATAGGTCCGCGCCGGCTCCGAGTCTGCCGCCATCCGTACGTCGGTAGCGATGCGCAGGTGCGCCACCGCACCCTTGAAGCGCTTGCTCAGTCCCAGCTCCAGCGCGGAGATGAAGCTCAGCAAGGCTTCCTTGGATTCGGCAAATCCGACCTCGGGCAGGAACAGCCGGATACCTTCGCTGGCGAACTCCCGGTACAGGAAGATGCATTGCTGGGCACTGGCCTCGGGCGTCTTGCGGCGTGAGCACCAGGGGGCATGGTTGCGATAAAGCTCTTCTGCCTTGCGACGACGCTGTAGCGTGCCGCACTCAGAGCAAATGGCAAAGCCCGGCCGGTTGAGTTCTTCGCCCGCGACGGTCATCGGCGTGGCATCCACCGTCTGCTCGCCGAAGTTCACCTCGCGGAATGTCACCCGGTCAAGGAATTCGAATCCGAACGGGAAACTTGGGTTGTCGATGGCGAACGCCTGGCGCACCGCTTCCGGCGGGCTATCCACCAACGCCTGGCGCACGTAGAAACCACGCGTGCGCTCGTCGGAGTCGTCGGCGATCCGACTCTCGCGGTCAAGCGTGCGCGCGAACACCGTGGTCAGGCGCAGCATTTCATGGACCCTCCCGGTGTCGCGCCACTGGCCGTCGCCGCAGCGCGGGCATTGTTGGTGACGGTCGCCTGCCGACAAAGGCTCGGCATAGGAGCACTGGCGGCACAGGCGCCAGGCCTCCGGTTTGACGCGCGAAACATCCACCTGATTGATAACCACCCGGCGGCCTTCGGCATAGAAGGTGTTGTTGGGTGCCAGCTCGGTGATGGCGGTTGCGCCGGGGCGCTCGTATTCGAAGGTCAATGGCTCGGCAGGCGGTCCTTCCCGGCGGGTGTCGCGCACGATGATCGAGCGCAGCAGCACGCCTTGTTCGGGGAAGGCATAGTTGGGCAGCAGGCCTTCGTCGGTGAAGACGTTCAGGGTGGCCTTGCCCTCGATCCCACCGATCAGGCGCGCCAACGCCGCACGTTCTTGGCGCAGGGTTTTCAGTTCTTCCTCTTGTTCCTCGCCGCGCACCGGAAGCTGCTCCAGCTTCTCGACTTCCTTGGCGGTCTTCTCGCGCAGACGCTTGATCTGTGCCACGTCACGGGCGATGCCCTGCAGCTTGCTGATGATCTTGAAGGTCAGGGAGCTTTCCTCGTCCTGCCGACCATTGACGAAACGTGCCAACCAATGTCGGGTGGCCTCGGTCAGGATCTGCCCGCCGACTTGCTGGAACAGCGCCAGGAAGCGATCCAGCAGGCTGGCCCGGTTTGCCTCCACATACTCCAGCCAGGGGAAGGGAAAACGCGTCGTCGCACCGTTGTCCACCGCGCTGAGCACCATGCGGATCTCCTGCGGAATCGATCCGCTCCGACCTCGTTCGCGCACCCAGCAATCCAGCGTGAACGCCGTCAACTGGCGCTCCAGCACCGCCGAGGCATTGAGGAACACGCCCGGTGCCGGCACGCCGCCGGCAATCATTTCCTTGGGATCAGCCCAGAAATACAGGTCGTGCGGTTTACTGGCTGCCATGGTCAGCAACAAGGCATTGCCGGTGCTGCGTCCCGCACGTCCCACACGCTGGATGTAGTTGGCCTGCTGCGGCGGCACGGAACATTGCAGCACTGCCGACAAGTCGCCAATATCGATCCCCATCTCCAGCGTCGGCGTGGCCGAGAGCACATTGATGCTGCCAGGAGCCTGGACATCGGACTTGAAGCTGTGCTCCACGCGCTCGCGCGTGCCGCGTGGCAGCAGGCCGGTGTGTTCGTGAGCGACCACGCGCTGGATGTCCGCACGCAGATACAGGCTGCGGTAATAGTCTGCATCGCCTTCCGCCAGCGTTTCCAGATGCCCTTGGCAGCCGGGATGCCGGCAAGGCTGCCGGGCAAGCGAAACTTCAGTCCCGGAGCGCCACTCGCTGCGGCAGGTGTCGCAACGCCAAGTGCGACTGCCTAAGGAAACCAGAAAAGCGCTCGGCTCCAGCCCCCACACGCGAATCTCCGGCTTGCCGTCTGCCTGTTCAGCGCCGAGCAAACCCACTCCGGCCAGCGCCTCGAACGCCAGCTGATACAGCGCCGGCAGCAAACTGTCAGCGCCCAGAGCCAACGCATGCAGCGGCGTCAATGCCTTGAAGGCCCAAGCGCGATACCACTTCGCATGGCTGCCCGACACACCGACGCAGCGCTGGTAATCGACCAGGCTCACGAAGCGTGGCGGCCGCGGGCCGGACAGCATTTGGAATTGCACCGGCTTACGCCTATAGACCCACGGCCGGTTACCGACCTGTGCATAGAAATGCAGGCCAGAGTCGCGCCAGGCCCCCAGCCGCTGCATGGATTGCACGATGCCTTGCAGGAATACCGCCAGGGCATCCGCCGGCACATCAGACAGCGGCTCCAGCGTGGCCTGCAGGCGTGGCAGCATCCACTGCACGGCCGATGCCAGTAGCTGCGGTAGCGGTTCCACGCTGGCGGTCCCGGTCACGGTCAGGCTGCGGCCGATATGGGCGTCCTGGCCGAACTCGGCATTCAGCACCCACGGCAGGATGCGACGCAAATCCTGCGGCAACTCGCTGTTGGCCGGCAGCGTACCTTCGCTCATCAGCGTTTCGAAATCTCGCAGCCAGTGCAGTTGCGGCGGCAGGAAGTTGGCCAGGTAATGGCCCTGCCCCATTGCGGGCAGCCAGTGGTCCTCGAAGGCCTGCGGCAGTTGCGCCAGCGTCAGCAGCTTCCCTGCCTGCTGCGCCACGGCGATTACCTGGGCCACCGCCGGGCGCAAGTTCAAGCGCCAAGTCCGGGCCGCGAGAAACCCGGCACGGTGCGCCGCATCCTGCACCGAATCGGAGAACGCGATCAGCTTCTTGTCCGGGTTGAAACGTGAACCGAACAGTTGCGCCAGCATCACCGCCGCCAGGCTGGCCGCTTGCGAACCGACGATGGACAGCGTCTTGTGTCCGCCGCAGTACGGGCAGTCATGATGGGAACGGGTATAGCGGGCGCCGTTGCGCATGCCTTCGCGCAGGTTGGCGGTCACGTCGACATCCACCAGCGCGACCGGGTCCTCGGCACAGTCGCAGTGCGTCTGCCCCAACGCATGCAGGGTACCGCAGCGCGGGCAGACCTTCCTGTGCTCGAACACCTTCGGGTCCGCGCTTTCGCCATGAGGGAACAGAAAGCGGGTGCTGACATCCTCGGCGAAGAAGGCGCTGTAAAACTGCTGGATGTCCTGGCTGAACTGGTTCGGGCTGGTCCTGGGCAAGGTCGCGCCCCAGCCGGTGGCGTGGCAGTCGCGGCAGTGGATCACCGGCAACCAGGCCTGTGCCTGCTCGGCCTTGCCCAGGTCATCGTGATGGGTCAGTCGAGGCGGGTCGTCCAACGAAGCCACCATGCGCCGCAGCTCGCGCAGCCAGAGTTCCACCTTGAGCTGCAGGAAGAAGGCTGTGTCCTGTTCGCCGTGCACCGTGTCGAGCGACACGCCACGAGGCTGGCGCGCATGCGCCACCAGCGCCAGCAGGCTGCCCAGCCACAGCAGTGGATAGCGCGTGTCGGCGTGTGGTGGCAGGCGGCGCGCGAGTACCGCCAGCAGATCGTCCAGCGCTACGGCGCGTGGCCCCAGGCGCTCCATGTCGCGCAACAGGTTCTGAAAGGCGAAATGGCTTTTCAGCATCCCGCCCAACCGACAGCGCCAGCCCGCATCGACCACTTGTTCGGCACTGTACGGGGTGCCGAACCACAGTGGCACCTGAGCCGCCAGCCAGGACTGCAAGTCGGCATGGCCTGCCGGATCCAGCACCGACGCGGCGTCCGGCGGCGGAGATTGGGTGAACTCCACCACGGCATCCGCCAGATAGTCCGCCACCGGCTCGCGGTCTTCGGCGATCACGGCGTGGTCATCCAGCGTCTCACCGAAGATCTGGCCGGCAAACGCCAGCAAATCTTGTTCGCCATCGCTGCCCAGTGTGGCCGAGGTACCCACGCACACCAGTTGCCCCGGCGGCGTCTCCAGCCGACCCTTGAGGCGGCGAATCAGGCAGGCCAGATCCGTGCCCTGTGCACCGTCGAAGGTATGCAGCTCATCGACCACCAGATAGCGCAGCGTGTCCGGTTGCTGCCGCGCCCACAGCGGCGCATCGGCGGCACGGATCAGCAGGAAATCCAGCATCTTGTAGTTGGTCAGCAGGATGTCCGGCGGGTTCTCGCGCAGCGCGTTGCGGTCGGTGATGATCGAGAAGCCGCCATCGGCCAGTTGCTGCACGCGGGAGGATTCCTCGGCCGGGGCCTCGCCCACGTACAGGCCTGCGCGGATACCGGCCAGTGCGGGTGTGCGCAGGATCTCCTTGGCCAGGCGGCTGGCCTGATCCGAGGCCAGCGCGTTCATCGGATACAGGATGATGGTCTTGATGCCCGACCGGCCCAGTTCCCGTTGTTCGCGGCAATGCTCCAGGATTGGATAGAGGAAGCACTCGGTCTTGCCCGAGCCGGTGCCGGTGGCCACCAGGGTCGATCGAGCCTGCTCTCCGGTCAGGCGTGCGAACGCCCGGCCCTGGTGGGCATGGGGGATGAAGCCCGGCGGCAGCCAGCCGAACGTGGGCTGGCCTCTATCGGCCTGCTTGCGAAACGGCAGCGGCAAGGTTAGGTACGGCCCCTTGAACACCCGGTCGCGGTCGGCCAGAAGGCGCTGGATCAGGCCGTCGAAGCCCGGCGTGGTGGCCGGGAAGGCCGCGCGCAGAAAGTCGGCGACGCCTTGGGTGATCTGTTGAGAGACGATCAGGGGTTGCATGCGGTGTCCGCTTTTCTCAGGCCGGTTTCACTCATCACCGGACTCCACCACACGCTCAACCGTGGCATAGGCCTGATGCGGGTGCTTCTCGGTTTCGGGGTACTTCAGGGCAAGCCGCCCTTCATCTCGCAAGGGACGCAGGTAGGTGCGGCGCAATTCCTTGGTGTCGCGGCGTCCAAGCACCCGGCACAACTCGGCCACGGTGTGGGGGCGCAGAGCGCACAGCGTCAGGATCAGCTCACGAACCTCAGCCTGACGAGGTTTCGGGCCGGCGGCCGTGATCCTTGCTTGTAGCTCGGGGGGAACGTCGGCGAGAACATGGGGGGATTCCAAAAATCCCCCCATGCTTGGCGGTGAATCCCCCCCTCCTCCGTCCGTCGATCCCACGGGGATTCCCAGCGGCAGCTCTGCCTGGCTAGTATCCCCAGCCGTCTGCCGCTCGGCATCGGCCAATATGTAATAAGTGCGGCTGCCAGCTCCTTGCTTCTCCAACAGTCCCCGGTCGCGCAGCCGGCGCAGCACCAAGCTGGCCGCCAGCGTATCCAGTCCGCAAAAGTCCCGGCAGGCCGTGTTGTCTACCGCGCCTGTAGCGCGGACGTAGATCAATACCTTGGCTTCGTCGGCGCTGACTGCCGGGCCAGCGAAACCACGCAGCCAGGCATGGTCGTCCTCGGTCAGCAGGTTGTGCAGGAACAGCGTCAGCCGGAACTCGTTGGCCTGCCGATCGGAGTGGAATTCCGGCAAGGGCAAGCCTGCCTCGGCGGCCAGGCGGCGCATGGCGCGGATTCCGGTGCCCTTGGCTTCGGCCAGGTGCAGGTCGTGCAGCACGGCGGAAATAGCCGGGTTGCGCAGGCGCGACCCCGGCGTACCCAACTGCGCGGGCTCCTTGAGCGAATAGCCGACGTTGCGGATTTCGATGCGGTTGCTGTAGCGGATGATCTGGGTCGGGCTGTGCACGGTGTAGCTGCGATGCATGGCGGCATTGGCCAGCGCCTCGCGGATCACCTTGCGCGGCAGGATCGGCTCCTGCACGCTGTGCAACTGCCCTTCGGGCAGACGAAAGCCCTTGGGCAACTCATCGATGATGCTGGCTTCGGCCTGAGGCAGCGCCAGCAGCAGCGGCTTGCGGATGTCGATGGACTGGAAGCGGTTTTCAGGGTCTTCCACCCATTCGTTGCCTGGTACGCGGATGTAATCGATGCGCACCATAGGCAACAATCGGCGCAGCGCCAGGGGTTTGCCGAACAGCACCATGCCGGCAAGCGTCGGCTGCAATCGACCGTCCACGCGGCGCAACGCGCCCAGGGCTTCGAGCAGGTCCTCGTCGCCGTAATCCAGCTCCTCGGCCTGGGGGTTGATGCGGGCACGTTCGCGCCGATAGGCCGCTACGGCGGTCGGGTCGAAGTCGTCCAGTCGGGCATCGGGCAGGATGCTGGAATCTGGCCCGTGCAGCGGCTGGCTTTCGCCGCGCAGCACCCAAAGGTCTTCATCCACGCAATGCTGGTCGCTGGAACCGATGCGGCGGTAGGCTCCGCGCGGCAAACCGGTAGCCTTGAGATAGACCGGCTTCTGAGTGACATCGGCCTCGGGCACGTACACCACCAGCACCGTCTTGCCGTCTACCGTCTCAATCTGCATCTCCGGCCGCAAGGCGACATTGAGCATGGATGCACACTGGCTGGCCAGATCGCGCTGCACCTTGTCGGGGTCAGGCAGGCCGGCGGCACGGTACACCGTATCGCCCTTGTCGTTGACGAACCAGTCCGCGCCCAACAGCAGATAGCCGCCCTCCAGGCCAGGCTCATTGGCGAAGGCGATGACCGTCTGCATCACGGATTTGCCCAGTTCGCTGGCGCGCTTGGCCTCGATGCGGGTGGACTCATCGACCGAGTTGAGTTCCTCGAAGAGGTCGGTGGCGCTACGCATGCTTCTTTTTTCTCGCATAGATATTACTCATCATCGCCAGCGCAAAGCGCCGCCAACAGATCCTTGGCTGAATCCGCGACTCGCCGGTCTGCCATAGCCACCAGGGATTCCAAGCGGACCTTTACCTGCTCGACATCCATGAACCTGGAAAGGGAAGACATATTCAGGGGATACGAAACAACGCCATTCGTCGCTTGCCAGCTACGCATGCCCTGCAAAAGATTCAGGAACCCTGAATCACTCCCACATATCTCTTCAACCTTCTTCTTTATTTCATCAATGGAATCTGGCGAATACTGTTTCCACGAATAAAGTACGTGCGCCACTTTCGGCAGGTGCGGAAGATCTTTGGCAGCCAGCTCCCGGTAACGCTGCAATAGCTGTTGCGCCACGACATCAAGCTCATCACGGGAAAACGTCCGTTCGTTTTCTGGCTTGGCTTCACTGCCATAGATCCCGTGGCCAAATATCTCGCTACGGAAAAGTCCCGTTAGCCATCCGATGGCACGCCCGTCTCCGAAGAGTTGCCTCAGTAGAGCTTTGCGATCACTTTCAGAAAGGCTCTCCCTCAGCCTGCCCCACAAGCCTTCGAATACCTTGTCCGCATCTCGCCATACCCAGTATTCGCCCCAATCCCCCCTGCCTGTTTTGAGAGCGGCAACGTCCATGCCCTCGGCAAGAGACGCCAATATTCCCGGAATCGCCTCATCAGGAACATCGTTGATGGCATCGCCTTTCAGGCGGTCCAACAACGCTTGAACGGATGATTTCCCCTGGGGATTCAATGATGCGGCAAGTTCTGAAAATTGACGGACAGCAACTTCCGGGCAATCGCGGGCATTTTCGATGAACGCGGCGTATTCGCGGTCATGGATCGCACCTTGCGGTGCCGTCAGGGAAAAGTAGTAGCGGAAATGCTGAGGACTACCCAGTCGTTTTCCTAGGATCTCTGAACTCACATCTTCGCGGCCATACAGGCTCAACACCATCTTGACGTTCTTCTGGTCAGCCTGCCGCTCGAAGTCGAACTCGATTCCAGGAAGCTCCGTCAGGGCCAGCATTCTCGGTTCACGGTTCGAGTCAATGCCAGGCAAGCCGTCGAAGATCGAATTGAGCTGTTGAAGCTCGGCTTTCTTTCCTTCCTCGCTGATTCTTGCTCCTGCATGTTTCGCAGCAAAGCCGATCAGGTATCCCTCGACCCATTCGTAGAGTCTTTCGGATTGCAGGCGGATCAGTTGCAGCCACACCATGTCTGGAACGTCGATGTTCTCCAGTACAGGCATGGCGTGGAAGCGCAATGCATTGACTGCCCTGACGACATGTCGCGGTGTCAGCAGTGCCCGTCCCCCTTCGGTGTCGATGACTTGAGCAAGCCGCTCCAGCAAGGCCCGTGATTGCGAGCTGTCGCTCTCCAGCAACTCCGGATACAGCAGGTGCAGATCATGGCGGAACATCCGGCGCAGATCAAACGCTTCCGGACGTGGCACCGAAAAGCTCACCTGGACGATCTTCTCAAGGAATTCTTCGCCCTTCTCGATGTGCAATGCTGTCGACAGGTTCTTGGCGATAATGTCCCGGGAGTAGCACAGCACGTAAACCACGTTCGGAAAGTCCACGACCGCCCGCACCAGGCGAAGGACTTCCACTACTTCATTCGGTTCCAAGCGGTCGAGATCGTCGACGAAGACCACGATCTTCCGCTCCAGCCGGCGAAGCTCTTCCTGTATCTGCGCCTTTTCCTTCTCAAGCGAAGTGTTGCCCAGCCATTCTTCGGCTGCACGTTTTCCCGCCTCCATGGCGGCTCCCGCCCCTGGCAGTCCAAGAAGTTCGGCCAGCTTTCCGGCTTGCACCAAGCGCGACGAGAACCCCGAGAAGAGTCTTTTGATCTTTCTCTTTCGAAGTTCCTGCGCCGAGTAACGGCTTGGCCAGATATGACCGCGGAGCTTTTTCCATCCATGAACCTGCACGTCCCCGGCATCGATGCGGAGCGCGGCTTTGGTGATCTCCGTGAAAAGCTCCTTGAGCAAGCGCTCGCGTGAGCTGATCAGCCAAGGAAGGAAGCGGACGATCTCCGGTGCATTGTCGGGCTCGCGCAACGTATCCGAAACCAAGTTGATGAAGCTCGACTTGCCCGACCCCCAGTCTCCCTCGATCCCAATCACGAAGCCGTCAGGTGACGCCATCTTGTGAATTGCTTTGGCGACATGACCTGCCGCCGGTCCAAAACCCAATCGATCTTCAGATGGCGCTTCAATGGGACGGTCACCGTGGAAGGATTGCTCGGCCGCTGTCATGGCGTCCTCACACCTTCAAAGTGCATCCACGCCACGCGGTAATCCGCCTCCCTATCGGCCAGGGCGAAGGGGGCGGTGTAGCGGAGGGTGCGGTCGATGGGGCCGCCGGGTTGGGTGGTGTCGGTGATGGGGCGTTCGATCACCGTGCCGTCGGGGACTTGGGGATGCAAGGTGCCATCGGGCATAAGCTTGGGCTGGATGTCTTCCCAGCCGAGGCGGCGCGGCCTGCGGATGCCGTCGGGGGTGACGATGGTGCATTCGGTGTCCTTGCGGTTGGCCTTACGTGGCAAGCCAACGCCGACCAGGCCCTTGCTGGCGGTGAAGACGATGCGGCCGGTGGCGTCGTACCAGGTGTCGCGTTCGTACTGGCGCATAACGGGGAACTGCACGCGGTAAATGGTGAGCAGTTCGTCGAGGGTCAGGCCCAGGGCCTGGGCGGTGAGGACGTCGATTTCCACCAGCGCCTGGCGCCGAGCGTAATCGCTGCGCAGGGCGTTGTGGCGTTGCCAGTCGGGGGTGAGCTTGGCGAAGAAGTCCTGCGGCAGGCGCGGGTCGGCGCTGGCCCAACGATCTTGCTGGAATTCGGGTTGCCAGCAGGATTGCCAGAGATCGGCGTAGTGGGTGGTGAGGCCGTTGAGGGCGAGCGCCCTGACACGTAATCTATGATGGCCGTTCAGTAGTGGCAAATATCGGGCAAGATTGTCTCGGAACCTTGGATTCCCTGTTGTTTTGATAAAGAAATCGAAAGCTAGAGATAGACTGCCAGAAAAGAAATTTAGCAAGTCACTGATGTAACGAAAGTTGACCGAATGAACCGGGTCAATGTGGGCAACACCAGGCGAGACTATTACTGGAATCAAAGTCCTTTCGCCACTAATGGAAAGCATAGACCTTGCCACAAAACGGTAAAGAGCCGTCACCGGCTTCACCTCCGTTTCTCTTTCCTCCACCCAACTGACGCGCGGCACGCGGCGGGCGTATTCGGTGGGGCTGCACGCGGCACGGTAGTTGCTGCGCGGCAGGTAGTGGTCGGGTAGGTGTTCGAGGTCGAGAGTGTCGTACGCCTTGTGGGTTTCACAGACGGCTTTCGGGGTCTTGCTGAGCGGGTTGCCGACGTAGAAGTGCGGGCCGGAGAGCACGAAGTCTTCGGGGCGACCGACGAAGCCGGTTTCACGGCGGATGGTGCCGTCCTTCTGTGCGCCTGTTTCGTGCCACATTTCCAGCGTGAAGTAATCGTCTTTCAGGTCGCCCAGGCGACGAGGAACGCGGGCGAACTTTTCCAGCACCGATACCAGTTCACGGCTGTGGACGGCGGGTAGGCGGGCCTGCAAGGGCGGTGTGCCGAGTGCGTCGTAGAGCTTGGCGAAGGTGGCAAGCACATCTTCAACCACTTCCACCACCCGATTGCGGTGCCCAGTCAAATCCCAACGGTCTTCGTCATTTTTGATGCCCGGCGTTGCCCCTGCTCCGGAGTGTTCCAAGCAAGCGAAGCTGGTCTGCGGATGCATGAGGTTGGCAATCGTCCGGAACCGAACTGCCTGCTCCATCCCATAGACGTTGATGCTGTATTTGACGCGATTGCCAATTTCTGCAAACAGCTTTAGTTCGTTCTGGAACTGATAATGCGAGCGCAGCCGCTTATACATGGCAGCGCGGAACAGTCCGCCATTGGGGTCGTCATAAGGCCCTTCCGGGTGCAGCAGCGCCTGCACACTGCCACCCACGCGCCACACCAGCGGCAGGAAACATTTGTACAGATTGCTCTGCTGCCCCTTGAGCAACGGATAGTTCTGCGCCGCATTGAGAAACGCGCCCATGCCCTCGGTGGCCACGCATTCGGCCAGGTAGTCGGCACGGGCCTGGGGTACGGCGGCGAACACGGCCTCGCGCTGGTCGGCGGTCTGCTTGGCGCTGAGCTTGCGGATGGCAAAGCGCGGGTCGAAGTCCGACAGCAGGCTTTGCTCGTTCCATTCCAGCTTGATCCACGGTGGGTTGCCCAGCACCACATCGAAGCCGCCACGGCTTTGGAAGATGTCGGCGAATTCCAGCTCCCAGTGCAGGAAACGCTGCTGCTCGCTCACGGTTTGCGCGGTTTGCAGGGTCGGCAGGGCGTCGATGAGCGCGGCGATATCCACATGGCCGTAGCGGTCGCGCTCGGGGCTGAAGTCCAGCGTGGACTGGGACATCGTTTCCGGGAACAGATCGCTGCCACCGGAACTGGCAGCAAGGCTGGCATTCCCAAGCAGCACGGTTTCCAGCACGAACCACCATTCCTCGCGGCTGGGCAGGTCGTCAGCCTTGTCCAACGGCCAGAACCAGAGTGCGCACCAGTAGTCCATCACTAGCTTGAGGCGGCGGTAGGGGCTGGCGTTCTTCTGCGCCTCGCTGAGCATTTCACGCTGGAAGGTGGCGTCCTTCTGCGCGGTGGTGGTGGGCGCACGGTTGGCGTCAGTACTGGGCCAGACATGCAGTTGGTCGCTGGTGGCGCGGCGCACGCGGGTTAGTTCCTGGGCGTGCTGCTGCCAGAGCGCTTCAGCGGCCTGGGCGATGGCCTGCAGGCGGGTGATTTCGCTGCGTTCCAGCGGAGCGGTGAAGGTTTTGCGCCATTGCTTGAAGCGTTCGAAGGCGGCAGGTTCCAGTGCCTTGACCACCTTGTCGGTAACGGCGCCCATACCATCGGCGGGCAGCAGGAAGTGGAAGATATCGGTGGCGGAGGGTGTTTCCGAGAGCGCGAGGGCACGCGGCACGGCGCAGCGCCAGTCGCGCTCCGGCATGTCCTTCTCGCCTCGGCCGGGTGAGAGTTGCGCGGTGCTGAAAACGTCGCGACGCGCGCCGACCAGGGAATTGCCGGCCACCAGTTGCAGGCCGAACCAAGGCACGTGGCCGCCCTTGAAGATGGCGTTGAGCCAGAGCGAGACTTCGGCCAGTTCCACGGCCACGGGGTTGAGATCGACGCCGAACACGTTGGTGTCGGCGATATACATCTTGACCCGCTGTTTTTCCGCCGCGTAGTCGTCGTGGGGGATGCTCTGGCCCAGTTCCTTTTGCTTGACTTGCAGATAGGCTTCGGCAAGCTGGCTGACGGCTTCGTTCAAGAATGCCGCGCTGCCCATGGCGGGTTCGCAGACGGTGAGGCGCAGGATGTCATCGGCGGATTTGCCGGGCAGGATTTCGCGCAGGGCATGTTCAACCAGGCAGCGGGTGAGGATTTCCGGGGTGTAGTAGCTGGCGGACTTCTCGCGGGCGCGGCCAGCCAAGCGGTAGATGAAGCGGCCCCTGGGATACAGACGCGGTTCGCCGCCGAACAGGCGTTCGGTGTCGCTGTACTGGCTGATGGCGCTGGCAGGCACGAAGTAGGCGGCTTCCAGCGGGTCGAGTTCGGCGTCCTTGCGTTTTTCGCGGGCGTTGGAGGGCGGGTTGTCGTCGTCATCCGTGGCGTCGCTGTCATCGGTGCTGTTGTCACTGGTGTCGGCTTCGTCTTCTTCCGAGCTACTGGCCTTTTTGGCCTTGGGGTCGCGGCGCACTTCGTACAGGTCTTCTTCGGCGAAGAAGCCTCGGAAGGAAAGCAGTGCCTCGTACACGGCGCCAAGCTGGTTGATGCCAAGGGTGGCGTAGCTGATGCGGCCACGGCGACCATTCTTGTCGCTGCTGCCACGCGACAGGGACATCAGCGCGACGACTTTTTGTAGCACCAGGTTGCGCAACTTGACGCTGTTCAGCAGCCGGGTACGTTCCGGGTCGAACAGATGGCCTTGCAGTGGGGCGATGGTAAAGCTACTGCCTTGCGCGATATCGCCCTGTGCAAGCTCAAGATCGCTGCCCAGTTCTTGCTGCCCGCTGCCGGCATCGCGGCGTGGGAAGCCCTGCCAGATCAGGCCGAACAGTTGTTGCAGGCTGTCGTGGAAGTAGAAACCGTTGCGGGCTTCGTCGGTGGTGAGCGGGGTCTGTTCCAGCTCGCGCAGGTGCTCGACGCTGTAGCTCTTCAGATAGGCTTCGGCCTGGATCGGGGCATAGCCCAACTCGGGACGGGCCTCGATGTAGAACAGGAACAGCAGCCGGTACATGTAACGCAGGCTTTCGCGGCTGAGCTGGTCGGCCAGGTCGGTATCGGTACGCTCAAAGAGCTTTTCCTTGCTGACTTCTCGCTTGTAGCGGATGGCCTCGTTGGCGATCAGTTCGATGCACTCGCGCAGGGCGTACTTGAGGTCGGTGGAAACCTCGAAGGCGTGCTTGTGGGAGCTGTCGTCCAGGCTGTCGAGCAGGGCCGCGCCGCCTTCGACGGGCAGCACGGATTGTTTGCCCAGCAGAGCGGCGAAGGCGCGCAGGCTGTGTTCGTCGCGCGGGCCGAACAGTTCCGGCAGGTCGAAGCGCAACAGGGCCTTCCGGCCCCATTTGCTGCGTTCGATCAACAGCCATTGTTCGTGGTGGACCAGCAGCACCCAGCGTGGCGGGGTGTCGTCGGCGAACAGGCGGCGAGAAAGGGTTTCTTCCCATTCCGCCTGGTGACGGCCGGTCTTGGCGCCTTTGCCGTCACGCGGGGGCAGTTGCAGCGGCGCGGTGTCTTCATCGCCTGGCAGGGCCAGCGCTGTGGCGATGGCCAGCAATGGGTGGCCCTTGGCGTCACGGTACAGTGCCAGCAAGGGCAATTCGCCTTCGCGGCCGGCGTCGGCCAGGGCCAGGGTTTGCGGCTGCAATTCGTAGTCGAGCGCAGCCAGCAGCGGCTGGGCCAATTCATGCAGCAGGCCTGCGCGCGCCTCGGGGCGTTTTTCGGCCAGGAATCGCTCGCGGTCACGGAAATAGCCGTTGGCACCGCTGGCGCTTCTGAGGCGGGCGACGGGACTGTTGCTGCCCTGCTCCCTCCACTGCTCGAAAAGCGGCTTGAGATCCTTGACCAGGATGTCGTCCAGGTAGTGCTGGCTGTAGAACTCGTTGGCGTTGTTCAGGCCATTGATGGTGAAGCTCATTGGGCCGTTCCTTGCGCCACGTCTTGTCGTGCAGCGTCCTGTTGGGAAACCAGGGCGGCAACAACGGTGAACTGGGCGCGGTCGTCCAGTTGCAGCGTGTCGCGCACCCATTGCTGGTATTGGCCGAACAGGTCGGCGGTGGCGCTTTCACGTTGCTGGCGCTGGGCGGCGCGGACTTGTTCGATGCCGCCCGCCAGTTCCAATTCCAGTTGCTGCAAATGCCGGCCTTGCAGCGTGGCGAGTTTGTCCAGTTCGTGCACCAGGCGCTGGCGGCTGTCGGCATCGAATGCCTGCTTGATGGGGCGCACATGCATTTCGGCGGCGTGGATGACGGCAGGCAGGGCTTGCTGCCAGAGGCGGCTGTCGGGGGCGTGGCCATTGTTGGCCGGGGCCGGATTCTGGCTGCCGTCCAGCCCGGTGCGGTGCAGGGTATCAGGCAGGCTCAGCACGGCCTGTACCTGGCCCCGCGCATCGAGTTGCACGCCCAGCCATTCAGCCAGCATGGCCTGACCACGCCGGTTGGGCACCTGGGCCAGCACGAGGATGATGGCTTCGCCCGCGTGCAAGCCTTGCGGCACGCGCAGCAGCGGGGCGCGCTGGCGGCCGAAGGCAGCCATCAGCTTGTAGTCCAGCCACTGGACGATGGGATGCAACGGCCAAAGATAGTGCAGTTGCGGCCAGTCGCTGCCGTCGCGGGATTGGGCGATGGCAGCCTCGACCGTGCGCCTGTCGGCGCAGAGGGCAAACGTATTGTCGGCGGGCCACATTTCGGGGGCGAGGTCGCGCTCCAGAATCTGCCTCAGGTCGCGCCCCGGCTGGAAGCTGAGGGTGCGGGTGGAGTCGTCGGCCTGTACGGCGGGTTGCTGCTCGGGCTGGTGCTGGCGCAGCCAGCGCAGGCCGTCGCGGGCATAGTGGTAGTGACCGGCGAACAGGCTGGGCAACGTAGCGGTAGGGGATCTCGTGGTGGAAGGCACCGGTTCGCCCACAGGTGGCGTCACGCTGTTGGCGGCATCGCCCCAGAGCAGTTCGAAGGGATCGATGTCGCCGCCTGCCAGTTGCTGGGCGAAAGCTTCAGCGGTGGTGTTGCCTTCAATGGCCTGGGCCACTTTCAAGGTTTCGGCGTCTTCGTCGTACAGGCCCATGAAGGCGGAGGGGTCGCCAATGTTCTTCGCGGCTTGTTCGTCCTTTTCGATGAGGATTTCCAGGTAGCGCAGATCGCCACGGACACGCTCGTTATGGGGCTGGGTGTAGAGGTAGCCGATCTTGGGCGGTTGCGTCTGGCCATAGCGGTCCACACGACCGTTGCGCTGCTGGAACACCATCAGCGACCAGGGAATGTCGAAGTGAATCAGCCGGTGCGACTGGTAGTGCAGGTTCAGGCCTTCGGAGGCCACGTCGGAGGCGATGAGCAGGCGCAGTGGCGAATGGCTGCGGCCAAAATCCTCGACCGTCTGCTGGGTGTCCTGATCGGGCAACTGGCCGTGCAGGATGGCGACGGCGTCTGCCTTCAGGCCCAGCGCGGCAGGCAGGTGTTGTTGCAGGAATTTCAGGGTTTCGATGCGCTCGGTGAACAACACCAGACGGTCATCGGCGGCACGGCCATCCCAGCGCCAGTGCGGGTCATCCTTGAGATGGGTGATGAGGTGCTGCAGTTTGCTGAACTGTGCGGGTTGGATCTGCTGTACCAAGGCTTGCAGATCGTGCAGTGGAGCCAGGTCGGGATGCGTTGCATCACGGGCTTCCAGACGTCGGATACGTTCCTTCAGGGTTTGCAGGCAGGCTGCGGGCGAGGAGAACAGTGCCTTTTCCAGCACGGTGCGGAACAGCATGGCGCCGTCGCGCGCGCCGCTGCCATCGCTGGCGAGCTTGAGTTCGGCCAGGGTATCGAAGGCGAGGTTCTCGGCGGCGCTGGCCTGGGCGGCCAGCTTGAAGACCTGGCGCTCGGGGAAATCCTGCTTCATCTGTTCACGCACGTCGCTCTTGAAGCGGCGGATGAACAGGTGCTCCACGTCGCTGCGGCTGTAGTCGGCCCTGGGCGGCAGCACGGTGGGGTCGAGCATGCGCACCAGGCTGGCGAAGCTTTCCTTCTTGCCGTTGTGCGGTGTGGCGGTGAGCAGGATGAGCGCGTCGGAGCGTTGGGCCAGCAGGTCGGCCAAACGGTTGCTCTGGGTGCGATTGCCCTTGCAGGAGACGTTGTGGGCCTCGTCGATGATGATGAGATCCCACCACGCGCTTTCCAGGTAGTGGCGATATTCGCTGTCGCGTTTGAGCGTATCGACCGAGATGATGGTGCGGTCGTAGTAGCTGAAAGGGTTGTGGTTGGCCGGTATCTGCCGGCGGATGCGCTGGATGCCCGCCGAATCCAGGCGCGTCAGGGCGATGGTGAAGCGGTTCCAGAACTCCTGCTGGAACTGGCGCATCATGCTTTTGGTGGTCACCACGAGGATGCGTCGGGCACGGCCGCGGCGGATCAGCTCGGCGGTGAGGATGCCGGCTTCCAACGTCTTGCCCAGGCCGACGGTATCGGCGATGAGCAGGCGCGATCGCAGTTGCTGTAGCACATGATGGGCCGGGTCGAGCTGGAAGGGCAAGGTGTCCATCACGGCCTGTTGCCCCAGCACCAAGGCATCGCCCTGCAGGGCAGATTGGCGCAGACGGGCTTCGATCGCCAGCCGTGCGGCCATGAATCCGGGAGAGTCGTCGAACACCAGCTCGGTCTGTGCAGGGTTGATCATGGTGACCTCATCGAGCGCCGTCAGGAACAGGGCTTGGCGATTGCGCACGGTTTCCGACACACCGATGCAGGACAGTTGCCAGCCTCCCTGGGCGCATTGATCGGCGTGCTGGACGAGCCATTCTTCGTCGCGGATCAGGGCTCGGGAACCGGGGGCGGGAGGCTGGGAAAGGGACATGAAGTTTCTACGCTACGCTCGGGTGAATGGATGGGACACAGGGAAGCAAGCCAACGAACACAACGTCACGCTGACGACTCCGAGGGCCGTCCATCCCGCGCAGGTTCCTGCAATCCATGCTTGCGTGCGTATTCGAGCACCAGCACCTCCACCATCGAAGCCACGGAGCGGTGTTCACGTTCCGCTGCGGCACGCAACAGTTGCTTGACGTTTGGCGACGTCCGAATGGAGAGCGTTTCAACCTTCAGGCGCGTCATTGCAAGGCCTTGAGATAAGTCATATTTACTTGCAAATGTACTGCGCTTTGCAGGGCACGAAAAGCACATGTGTTAAGCGCATGTGGATCGACGGTTTGGCAACTTCTGTTACGAAAAGGCAAGGGCAATAAGCCGAAGGGAATGGCGCCAAGGGTCAACGGCCCTATCCAGAAAAGGAAAAGGTTGCCTCGGCCCCGGGCGGACTCACACCACCAGATTTGCCGACGGCGCCAGCCTGTCGATGTAGTCCGACCACGCCTGCAGCATCTCCCGCCGCTGCTCGGCGTACTAGGCCCGGTTGTAGACACCGCGCACGCCGCCGATGGTGTGGTTCAGCGCTTTTTCCACCACATCCGAAGGCCAGCCCTGTTCGTGCAGCAATGTCGATGCCGTGCGCCGCAGGTCGTGGATGGTGAAGGCGGGAATCTCCTGCCCCTGCAATGACACCTTCAGCGCCTGGTTCAGCGCATTGTTGGCGAAGGGCTTGGCCAGGGCGCCACGCCCTGGCAACACCCAGTCGCTGCTGCTGGCGAGCGGCTTGAGTTCCTTGAACAGCGTTTGCGCCTGGGTGGACAGGTAGACGATGTGAGGCTTGCCGGTCTTGGAGTTCTCGACCGGGATGTGCCATTCGCCTTTGTCCACATGCACGTCTTTCCACTGAGCCAGCATCAGTTCCGACTTGCGCACCAGGGTCATCAGAATCAGTTGGAAGGCGATCTTGAACTGGCGGCGGATGTTAGAGGTTTGCATGGCACGCAGGAACTGCCGGATTTCGTCCGGCGTCAGCGCCCTGTCGCGGGCGGCGGCGCGGTAGACGTGCCGCGTTGGCAGGGCCATGACCGGGTTGGCCGGATCAGGCCGCAGGTCAGCGCGTAGTCAAACATGCGCTTGAGCAGGCCGCGCACCTGGCCGGCGGCGGCATCGAAGCCTTGTTCCTTCTTGCGCCAGATGACGCTGCGCACGTCCTCGGCGGTAATGTCCCGGACCGGCTTGCTACCGATGTGCGGCAGGATGTCCTTCTCCAAGTAGCGCTGGGGCATGGTCACGTCCTTGCGGTCGCGTGACTGAATGTCCTTGAAGAAGCGTTCCGCGAACTCGGCCACGGTGGCGTCTTCTGCGCCGGCTACTTTTCCTGCTGCTTCTTCTTTGCTGGCGACTCTCCCATCGCTACCTGATGGGCCGCCTCGTACCGCTTCAGGCGGGCGTTCTTCAGGGTAAGCGCTGGGTACCTGCCCAGCGTTAGCTTCTCTCGCTTGCCGTCCAGCCGATAGCGATAACGCCAGACGATGCTGCCACTCGGCAGCACTTCGACGTACAGCCCGCGATCGTCGCTGACGATGTACGAGGCATCCTTCGGCTTGAGCGCTTTGAGCGTGGTATCTGTGAGAGACATGGACCCTCCTTTGGGTCCATGAAAGTCAATAGTCGGGCTATTCGATGAACTTGGACCCGTACATGGACCCGAATAGCGATGGCTTTGACTGTATCACCGAATCACTCAACAGACAAAAGTCCCTTTATTTATGCGGCTTACAGCCACATCAGCAGACTTCAATAGACGTCCTTGGACTTCACCTCATTTCCCGATGCAGAAGCTGGAGAAGACCCTCCCGAGTAGGTCGTCGGCGCTGAGCGCGCCGACGATCTCGCCGAGCGCGGCATGGGCCAGGCGCAGCTCTTCGGCGGCCAGTTCCAGGCGTTCGTACTGCAGTTCGACCGCGGCCGCGTCGGCATGCGTCGCGGCGCGCTGCAGCGCGTCGACGTGGCGGGCGCGCGCGGAAAACTCGCCGTCGCTGCCCTCGCCAGCCGCGGCGCCGGCGATCGCGCGCAACTGCGCGTGCAACTGCTCCAGGCCGCTGCCGGTGGCGGCGGACACATAGACGCGCTCGGCGCTGGCCGCGGGCACGGCAGCGAGCAGGTCGCTCTTGTTGTGGATCCACAGGCGCTGCGGCACATCGGCGATGGCATCGGCGATCGCGGCATGGCCGGCCTCGGCCTCGCGCGCATCGAGCACGATCAGCGCCAGGTCGGCGCGCTGCAGTTCCTGGCGCGCGCGGCGCATGCCCTCGCGCTCGATCGCATCGCCGCCCTCGCGCAGGCCAGCGGTGTCGACCAGGGTCAGTTCCACGCCGTCCAGGCGCACGGTCTCGTGCAAGGTGTCGCGCGTGGTGCCGGCGATGTCGGTGACGATGGCGCGGTCGCTGCCGGCCAGTGCGTTGAGCAGGGAGCTCTTGCCGGCGTTGGGCGGGCCGACCAGCACCGCGTGCAGGCCATCGCGCAGGCGCCGGCCGCGTTCGGCGTCGGCACGCAACTGCGCCAGGTCGGTGCGCGCCTGCGCCAGGCCGGCGCGCACCTGCTCGCCACCCAGCGTGTCCAGCGCCTCGTCGGCGAAATCGATCGCCGCTTCGATGTGGATGCGCAGGCGGATCAGCTGCTCGGCCAGGTCGTCGACGCGACGCGAGAACACCCCGTCCAGCGAGCGCCGTGCCGCGCGTGCCGCACGCAGGTCGCCGGCGGCGATCAGGTCGGCGATCGCCTCGGCCTGGGCCAGGTCGAGCTTGCGGTTGAGGAAGGCGCGCTCGCTGAACTCGCCCGGACGCGCCGGACGCGCGCCGAGTTCGCAGCAGCGCGCCACCAGGTGCCGCAGCAACACCGGGCTGCCATGCGCCTGCAGTTCCAGCACGTCCTCGCCGGTGAAACTGCGCGGCGCCGGAAACCACAGCGCGATGCCGTCGTCCACGATCTCGCCGTGCGCGTCGCGAAAGCGCGCGTAGCGCGCGCTGCGCGGCACCAGCGCGCCCAGGCCCAGCCCCTCGGCGATGGCCGCCGCCGCCGGACCGGACACACGGACCACGCCGACGCCGCCCGCGCCGGGAGCGGTGGCGATGGCGGCGATGGTCTCGGTGGCGGAAGACGGCATGGCGAAGGCGATAGGTTCGGCGGCGCGGTGGATCACAGCGTCTGCAGCTGGCCGCGGACGTAGGCGGCCGACGCCCCGTTGGGTTGCAGCTCCAGGTAGGTCTGGAAAGCACGCTTGGCCTTGGCCGCATCGCCGAGCTGGCGGTAGGCGTCGCCCAGGTTGACGTAGGCCACCGCGCGCGAGGGATCGATCTTCAGCGTGTTCTCCAACCAGCGCACGGCCTGCGCGTACTTGCCCTGACGATAGTAGATGAAGCCCAGGTTGTTGGCCGCCAGCGCGAAGTCCGGGCGCAGCTTCAGCGCCTCGGTGAACTGCGCCTCGGCCTCGTCGTAGCGCTTCTCCTTGTACAACTGCAGGCCGCGGTCGTTGGCGCGCTGCGCACGCTGCCGGTCGGACACCGGACCGGCCGCGGCCGGCACCGCCAGCGGCCGCTCGCCGCCCTGCAGATCCTTGACCACCACCGCCGGCTTGGACGCAGCGGGCGGTGCGTCGGCGCTGCTGGCGCCGGCGTTCGGGGTCGCGGTCGACGCGGGCGCGGCCGCATCGACGCGGTCGTTCATTGCGATCGCCGCCGAGGACAGCTGCTGGGTGCTGGCGGTGAGGAATTCCTCGCCCTCCGGTACCTGCAGCACGAACTCGCCGCCCTGCGAACCGGGCAGGCTGCCGAACGCGGGCGTCTGCTGCGAGATGCTCGACACTGCCGGCGCCACGTAGGCAGCCAGCTCGGTGCCGGTGATCAGACCATCGCCATTGAGGTCGGCCTTGCCCGACAGCGCCTGCAACAGCACCCAGGTGAACACCGAATGGCCATTGGGGCCGCTGTCGGCGACCTGCTGGTCGGCGCCGCCGGCGGTGAGCATCTGCCGGGCGATGCGCCGCGCGTTCTCGCGCAGGTAGGCGCTGGTACCGCCGCCGCGGGTCAGACCCAGGCCGCTGTAGCACGCGTCCATCACGAACAGCACGTGCTTGGCTTCCAGGCTTTCGGCGATGTCCTGGATCTCGGTCATCGGAATCGCGTCGGTGGCGAACTGCGCCGGATCCGAATCGGCGGGCACGATGTAGCCAAGGTCGCGGCCGGAGGCCAGCTTGCGGGTCGCGCCATGGCCGGCGAAGAACACGAACACGCGGTCGTTCTTGCCGACGCCGCCGTGTGCGAGGCGATCGTGGAAAGCGGCCAGGATATTGTTGCGGGTCGCCTCCTGGTTCTTCAGCACGATCACCTGCGACGACGGGAAGCCGAAGCTGCCGGTCAGCGTCTGCGCGATGGCCTGCGCATCGTTGGCCGCGTACTGCAGCTTGGGCCAGTGCGCGTAGTCGTCGATGCCGATGACGATGGCCCACGACTTGTCGTAGCCGCTGGTCACCGCCGGTGCGGCGGCATTGCTGGCCGCGCGCGCCACGCTGAAGTCGCGCCCGTTCCAGGCGGCGAACTGATAGCCGTCGGCGCTGAGCCGGTCCAGGATCTGCGGCAGCGCCTTGACCGTGCGTTCGTGGATGTCGTGGAACAGCAGGATGCCGCGCTGCTCGCGGCCGACCTGCTCGAGCACGCGCTGCACGATCGACTCCGGCACCGGGTCGGCCCAGTCCAGCGAATCCACGTTCCACATCACCGACTTCAGGCCGGCCTCGCGCAGGATCTGCATGCCCTCGGCGTTGCGCGCACCGTAGGGAAAGCGGAACAGCGGCGCACGCTTGGCATCGACCGCGCGCAGCATGCGGTCGGTGTCGAGGATCTGGCTGCGCAGCGCGGCGCCGGTTTCCTTGGACAGTTGCGCATGGGTCAGGCTGTGGTTGCCGACGGTGTAGCCCTGCTCCATCAGGCTGCGGCTGACGCTGGCCAGCGGCGACAGGTCGACCTTGCCATCCGGCCCCAGCTTGCCCAGGTTGCGGCCGACTTCGAAGAACGTGGCCGGCACGTCGTAGCGCTTGAGGATGGCGACGATCTCGTCGGTGTACTCGCGATGCGGGCCGTCGTCGAAACTCAGCACCACGGTCTTCGGCGGCAGGTCGCGACCGAACACCTCGCGGTCGCTGTCCTTCATCGACATCGGGTACGGGGTGATCACGCCGTAGTCGCGCAGGATCGCTTCGCGCGTGTACAGCGTGCCCAGGTGGGCGACGTAGTCCTCCCACTTCTCGCGCTTCTGCACGATCGCCCGGGTGCGATCGAAGCGGCTGAAGATCGCGGTGATCTCGCGGTTGTAGGTGCGTTCGATCTCGTCGAGCGCTTCCAGGTCTTCGCCGATGCGCTGGTGCAGCTTGATCGCCGGCAGCGAGGAATCCTTGCCGATGCGCACCTGCCAGTCGGCGAGAATCTCGCGGAATGCCAAGCGGTCGGCGTCGTACAGGTCCGGCGCCGATTCGACGTAGTCCAGCAGGCTGCCGACCGCGGCGAAGCGCTGCGGGTCGGGCAGCGCCAGCAGCGCATCGAATTGCTTGGCCAGCGTCTCGCGGCGCTCCAGGCCCTCGTGGAACAGCTGCTGGCCGACGCTGCTGGAGGTCTGTCGGTCGGCCTGCGACTGCTTGGCCTCGTCGGCCAGCAACACGATGATCTTGCGCTGCGCCGCCAGCTGCGCCTGCAGGCCTTGCAGCAGCGTCGTCGCCTGGGCCTGCAATGCGGCAGAGCCTGGAATGGCGATCGCCGGCGCCGATGTCGCGGGCTTGGACGGCGTCGCCGCGCTGTCGGCAGGCGTCCGCTGGCACGCGGCCAGGACCAAGGCGAGCAGGCCGATCACGGCCACGGACGGCGACAAAGGACGATGGCGCTTGCGCATGACCACGGACTCGCGAGCAAGGCGCTACGGGAACAGCGCAGACGCCGGCGCCTTCCCCGGCCGCATGCGCAACGCCCGCCGGAGGGCGGGCGTTGTCGGGTTTACTTCTTGGCCTTGGCCGGCGGCTTGCCGCTGCCGCCACCACCGGCAGTGGCCGGTTCGCCGTGGCGCTTGGTCATCCACCATTGCTGCAACAGGCCCAGCGAACCGTTGGTGACCCAGTACAGCACCAGACCGGACGGCACGAAGGCCATCATCACGCCGAACACCAGCGGCATGAACTGCATCATCTTGGCCTGCACCGGATCCATGCCCGGCGACGGCGTCAGCTTCTGCGTCAGCCACATCACCGCCACGTTGATCACCGGCAGGATGAAATAGGGATCGCGCGCGGTCAGGTCCTGGATCCAGGCGAACCACGGCGCCTGGCGCAGTTCCACCGACTCCACCAGCACCCAGTACAGGGCGAAGAAGATCGGCATCTGGATCAGCACCGGCAGGCAGCCGCCCATCGGGTTGATCTTCTCCTTCTTGTACAGCTCCATCATCGCCGTCTGGAACTTCTGCTTGTCGTCGCCGTAGCGCTCCTTGAGCTGCTGGATGCGCGGCTGGAACTTGCGCATCTTGGCCATGCTCTTGTACTGCGCGGCCGACAGCGGATACAGCATCAGCTTCAGCAGCACCACCAGGCCGACGATCGACCAGCCCCAGTTGCCGAGCAGGCTGTGCAGGTGGCTGAGGATCCAGAACAGGCCCTGGCCGAGCAGCGCCATCAGCGAGAAGCGGCTGTAGTCGACCACGCGGTCGAGGCCGCGCACGTTCTCCTTGGCGATCTGGCTGACCAGCTTCGGGCCGACCCACAGCCGCGCCTCGGTGCTGGCGCTGGCGCCCGGCGCCACGGTGAAGCCCGGGCCGCGCGCTTCGATCACATGCCGCGGACCGTCGTTGGACAGCACGTACAGCGCCTGCTGGTCGGCCTGCGGAATCCAGCCGGTGAAGAAGTGGTGCTGCAGCAGCGCGATCCAGCCGCCGGAGATGGTCTGGTTGAGCGGGCCGTCTTCCAGGTAGTCCTTGAACGCGCGACGCTGGTAGCCGTCGGCCGGGCTGAACCAGGTGGCGCCGTTGAAGCTGAAGGAATCCGGGTTGGTCATGCCGCGGCTGACGATGGTCGGCACCCGGCTCAGCTTGCGGAACACGTAGCCCTGCCACGGCTTGCTGCCGTGGTTGACGACCTCATCGCGCACCTGCACGGCGTAGTGGCCGCGCTGCAGGGTGTAGATGCGACGGATGGTGACGCCGTCCGGACCGTTCCAGACGAACGGCACCTGCAGGCTGTCCTGGCCCTTGGCCAGCACGTAGTCCTGGCCCGGATGCTCGGGGCGGAAGCCGCCCGGGCCCGGCGACGGCGAATTGCGCTCGCCGACCCAGCCGCTGGTGGCGGTGTACGGATGCGCCGCATCCTCGGTCAGCAGCTGCACCGGCGGGCTGCCCGGCTGCTTGGTCTGCGGGAACAGCAACAGGTCGGCGTCGAACACGCTGCGGCCGTCCAGGGTCAGGCGCAGCACGTCGGTGGTGACGGTGACCCGCGGCGCGGCGCTGGCCGCGGCGGTCTCGGGCGTGGTGCTGGCCGGCGCGGTGCCGGGCACCGTGGCCTGCGGAACGGCCGGGGCATGCGTGGCGCCGGCATCGGCGTCCTGCGCCGGCGGCACCGTGGTCGCTGCCGCGACCGTCGCCGCGGTGGCGTTCGGCGCGTGTTCCTTGTTCCACTCCATCCACAACAGCGCCGCGACCATCAGCCAGGCGAAAATCAGGAAAAGGCGGGTCTGGTTCATCGGACAGGCAAGCTCGGCTCAGCCAGAAGCAGGTTCTGACGTGGATGTGGGGGAAGAAGGACGATCGGGCGGCGGCATTGTGCCGTCCGCGGCCGGGGCCGGCAATGCGCCGGCGCGACGCAGCAGGCGCAGATAGGCCTGGCGCAGCTGCTCGCCGCTGGCCTGGGCGGCGGCGCTGCGCGCCACCACCACGTAGTCGCCGGGCTTCAGCCACGGCAACAACTGCCGCGTGGCCTCGCGCAGCACGCGCTTGATGCGATTGCGCACGACCGCGCGCTTGTCGACCTTGCGCGACACCGCCAGACCCAGCCGCGCCGGGTGCGGCGCACTGCGCCAGTGCAGGCTCATCAGCGGCTCGGAACAGCGGCGCGCGGCATCGAACACGACGCGGTATTCCGCAGACGTGCGAACCCGCGCAGAGCGAGGAAATCGCCTACGCGGGTCGGGATGATTCACGGTCCGGATTGCAGGCGCCGCCTGGGGCGGCGAAGCAATCAAGCGCTCAGGCGCTTGCGGCCCTTGGCGCGGCGACGGGCCAGGATCTTGCGGCCGTCGGCGGTGGCCATACGGGCACGGAAGCCGTGGTCGCGCTTGCGCTTGAGGTTGCTGGGCTGGAAGGTGCGCTTGGTGGCCATCGGGGCGCTCTGATCTGAATGGGGCGGAAAGAACCGGAAATTCTATAGGACCCCTTACGCCGCGGTCAACTCCCTGTGACGACCGGAACGGAGCACGGCCGCGCCCGGCCTGTGGATGGATCTGTGAATAGCCGTGGGAAAACCATTCCCGACCCTGCGCGCCGGTGGTAGTCTGATCCATCCGCTTTCCTCTCCCACCGGCCGAATGCGCCGCGCCCGAGCGCGCCCTTCATGCCCGGTCTATCGACGAATTAAGATCTGATGGATGCTTGGCCCCGTTGCCTGGAACGTCTGGAAGCCGAATTTCCAGCCGAGGACGTTCACACTTGGTTGAAACCGCTGCAAGCCGAACAGCGCCATGACAACAGCATGGTGCTGTACGCCCCGAACGCCTTCATCGTCGAGCAGGTGCGCGAGCGCTACCTGCCGCGCATCCGCGAACTGCTGACCTACTTCGCCGGCAGCGGCGAGGTGCTGCTGCAGGTCGGTTCGCGCCCGCGTGCGCCGGAACCGGCCGCCGCCCCGCCCAGCGAGACCGCGGCCGCACGCACGCCGGCGCCGCCGTTGCTGGAGCCGTTCGCCGGCAACCTCGATTCGCACTACACCTTCGCCAACTTCGTCGAAGGCCGCAGCAACCAGCTCGGCCTGGCCGCGGCGGTGCAGGCCGCGCAGAAGCCCGGCGACCGCGCGCACAACCCGCTGCTGCTGTACGGCGGCACCGGCCTGGGCAAGACCCATCTGATGTTCGCCGCCGGCAACGCCATGCGCGAGCAGAATCCGAACGCGCGGGTGATGTACCTGCGCTCGGAACAGTTCTTCAGCGCGATGATCCGCGCGCTGCAGGACAAGACCATGGACCAGTTCAAGCGCCAGTTCCAGCAGGTGGACGCGCTGCTGATCGACGATATCCAGTTCTTCGCCGGCAAGGACCGCACCCAGGAAGAGTTCTTCCACACCTTCAACGCGCTGTTCGACGGCCGCCAGCAGATCATCCTGACCTGCGACCGCTACCCGCGCGAGGTCGAGGGCCTGGAGCCGCGGCTGAAGTCGCGCCTGGCCTGGGGCCTGTCGGTGGCGATCGATCCACCCGATTTCGAGACCCGCGCGGCGATCGTGCTGGCCAAGGCGCGCGAGCGCGGCGCGGAGATCCCCGACGACGTGGCGTTCCTGATCGCCAAGAAGATGCGCTCGAACGTGCGCGACCTGGAAGGCGCGCTCAACACGCTGGCGGCGCGCGCCAACTTCACCGGCCGCGCGATCACCACCGAGTTCGCCCAGGAAACCCTGCGCGACCTGCTCCGTGCGCAGCAGCAGGCGATCGGCATCCCCAACATCCAGAAGACCGTGGCCGACTACTACGGCCTGCAGATCAAGGATCTGCTGTCCAAGCGGCGCACGCGCTCGCTGGCGCGGCCGCGGCAGGTGGCGATGGCGCTGACCAAGGAACTGACCGAACACAGCCTGCCGGAGATCGGCGATGCGTTCGCCGGGCGCGACCACACCACCGTGTTGCACGCCTGCCGGCAGATCAAGCACCTGATGGAAACCGACGGCAAGCTCCGCGAAGACTGGGACAAGCTGATCCGCAAGCTCAGCGAGTAGTGCGGCGGCCCGGGTGGCCGACGCCGGATAAATCGGTGCATGACTTCGCGACAAATCCGGGAGAAACTGTGGATAAAGCGCGACGCGGCGGCGACGGCAAAACTATCCACAGGTTTCCCCACCAGTTCCGGGACAGTAGTACACGGGATTGATGGCGCTAAAAATCTTTTGTTTTCAGTGGTTTGAGCTACATTTGCACCGAATTTCGCTCTACCATCACCACCAAGCTTTTGATTTATTCCACATCTTTTAAAGCATAGGGGCACGGAACCACATGCGTTTCACACTGCAGCGCGAAGCCTTCCTCAAGCCATTGGCGCAAGTCGTCAATGTGGTCGAACGCCGCCAGACCTTGCCGGTTCTGGCCAACTTCCTGGTGCAGGTGCAGGGTGGCCAGCTGTCGCTGACCGGTACCGATCTGGAAGTGGAAATGGTCTCGCGCATTGCGGTCGACGATGCCCAGGACGGCGAAACCACGATCCCGGCGCGCAAGCTATTCGAGATCGTGCGTGCCCTGCCCGACGGCAGCAAGGTCACCGTCTCGCAGTCCGGCGACAAGATCACCGTGCAGGCCGGGCGTAGCCGCTTCACCCTGGCCACGCTGCCCGCCAACGACTTCCCGTCGGTCGACGAAGTGGAAGCCACCGAGCGCGTGGTGGTGCCGGAAGCCGCGCTGAAGGAACTGATCGAGCGCACCGCGTTCGCGATGGCGCAGCAGGACGTGCGCTACTACCTCAACGGCCTGCTGTTCGACCTGCGCGACCAGACCCTGCGCTGCGTGGCCACCGACGGCCATCGCCTGGCGCTGTGCGAGACCGAGCTGGAGAACGCCGGCGGCGCCAAGCGCCAGATCATCGTGCCGCGCAAGGGCGTGACCGAGCTGCAGCGCCTGCTGGAAGGCGGCGAGCGCGAAGTCGAGCTGGAAGTCGGTCGTGCGCACGTGCGGGTCAAGCGCGACGATGTCACCTTCACCTCCAAGCTGATCGACGGCCGCTTCCCAGATTACGAAGCGGTGATCCCGATCGGTGCGGACCGCGAGGTCAAGCTGGATCGCGAGATCCTGCGCGCAGCGCTGCAGCGTGCGGCGATCCTGTCCAACGAGAAGTACCGCGGCGTGCGTGTGGAAGTCTCGCCGGGCCAGCTGAAGATCAGCGCGCATAACCCGGAACAGGAAGAAGCGCAGGAAGAAGTGGAAGCGGACACCAAGGTCAGCGACCTGGCGATCGGCTTCAACGTGAACTACCTGCTCGACGCGCTGTCCGCGCTGCGCGAGGAGTTCGTGGTGATCCAGCTGCGCGACGCCAACTCGTCGGCGCTGGTCCGGGAAGCCAGCAGCGCCCGCTCGCGTCACGTGGTGATGCCGCTGCGTCTCTGACGGTTCCCGTTCGTGTTCCACGTGGAACACGTGCGAAAGCGACCCGGCCTTCGTGCCGGGTTTTCTTTTTGTTGGGCTCCAAGATCAACGCTCCCGCACTGAGAGGGATCCGTTGCCACGGGAGGCCCGCGCAGCTTGCACCCTTGCATTACCCGGCCAAGACGCATCGGCCGTGACTGTGTCTGCAAAGAGACGGGCTCCGGCACCTCGGCGGGATCACACCATTATCGAAGCGCCAGGAGGCCGTGCGGCAAGACAACGTGCCTGTGATCGCCTGGCCGACCCTCTTACCCACGCCTCCACCGTCCCGCGGGAGTCCGTCCTCCCAATCATGCAGAGGTTGCTGGCAGGCAGCGCTGCCAGTTTCCCGAGCGCGGCCGTCCTGACAGCGCCCATCAGCCGTTTTGGGTATGCTGCCGCCCTACCCCAAGCCCCGATCTGCGTGCGCCCGGTGCGAGCGCCTTCGCCTCTATCCCCGCATGCACGTCTCCCGCCTCGACTTCCACCACCTGCGCCGGTTCGCGGCGCTCGAGCTGGCGCCCGCGCCTGGATTGAACCTGATCACCGGCGACAACGGCGCCGGCAAGACCACGGTGCTCGAGGCGATGCACCTGATGGCGTATGGCCGCAGCTTCCGTGGTCGCGTGCGCGATGGGCTGGTCAGCCAGGGCCAGGACGCGCTGGACGTGTTCGTCGAATGGCAGGAGCAGTCGGCTGAAGCCGGCGCGACACGTCGACGCCGCGCCGGACTGCGCCACAGCGGCCAGGAATGGCGTGGCCGCCTCGATGGCCAGGACGTCGCGCATCTCGGCACCTTGTGTGCGGCGCTGGCGGTGGTGACCTTCGAGCCGGGCAGCCACCTGCTGGTCAGCGGCGGCGGCGAGCCCCGCCGCCGCTTCGTCGACTGGGGTTTGTTCCACGTGGAACCTGACTTCCTGTCCCTGTGGCGACGCTATGCTCGCGCGCTCAAGCAGCGCAATGCCCTGCTCAAGAGCGGTGGCAGCGGCGCGGCGCTGGATGCCTGGGATCACGAGCTCGCCGAGTCTGGTGAGCCGTTGACCTCTCGCCGCCAGGACTACCTGGACAGGTTGCTCCAGCGCCTGCTCGCCCTCGCCCCGGATCTGGCGCCAGCGCTGGGTATCTCACATCTGCAGTTCGCGCCCGGCTGGCGCCGCCAGGAGGTGTCGCTGGCCGACGCGCTACTGCTCAACCGCGAACGCGACCGTCAGCTCGGCTATACCTCTGCCGGTCCGCACCGGGCCGACTGGAGCCTCAGCTTTGCCGAGATTCCCAGCCGTGATGCGCTCTCCCGCGGCCAGGCCAAGCTCACCGCCCTGGCCTGCCTGCTGGCGCAGGCCGAGGACTACGCCGAGCAGCGCGGCGAATGGCCGGTGATCGCCTTGGACGATCTGGGCTCGGAGCTGGACCGCCACCACCAGGCTCGGGTGCTGGAGCGCCTGCGTGGCGGGCCGGCGCAGGTCTTCGTCACTGCCACCGAGACCCCGCAGGCGCTGGCCGACGTCAGCCTGCCGATCGCCCGGTTCCACGTGGAACATGGCCAGATCCTGGCCGTTTCCTAGGCCGCCGCGGGTCCGGCGGCCCGGGCTGCTATAATTTCCGCCAATCCCCTATCCAGCGGCGCGAACCGGCCCCGGCCTGTCTTCGCCGCCTCGTGGAGCCTACGGCACCCGCATGACCGACGAACAGAACACCCCGCCCAGCAACGGCAACTACGACGCCAACAGCATCACCGCCCTGGAAGGCCTGGAGGCGGTCCGCAAGCGGCCCGGCATGTACATCGGCGACGTCCATGACGGCACCGGTCTGCATCACATGGTGTTCGAGGTCGTCGACAACTCCATCGACGAAGCCCTGGCCGGGCATGCCGACCACGTCGCGGTGACGATCCACGCCGATGGTTCGGTCTCGGTGTCGGACAACGGCCGCGGCATCCCGGTCGGCAAGCACGCGCAGATGAGCGCCAAGCTCGGCCGCGAGGTCTCCGCCGCCGAAGTGGTGATGACCGTCCTGCACGCCGGCGGCAAGTTCGACGACAACAGCTACAAGGTGTCCGGCGGCCTGCACGGCGTGGGCGTCAGCGTGGTCAACGCGCTGTCGGAGAAGCTGCTGCTGGACGTGTTCCAGGGCGGCTCGCACTACCAGCAGGAATTCAGCAATGGCGCGGCCGTCGCGCCGCTGGTCAAGCTCGGCGAGACCACCCAGCGCGGTACCACCGTGCGCTTCTGGCCGTCGGTGGTGGCCTTCCACAACAACGTGGAGTTCCACTACGACATCCTGGCCCGGCGCCTGCGCGAGCTGTCCTTCCTCAATTCCGGGGTCAAGATCGTGCTCGCCGACGAGCGCGGCGAGGGGCGCCGCGACGACTTCCACTACGAAGGCGGCATCCGCAGCTTCGTCGAGCACCTCGCGCAGCTGAAGACCCCGCTGCACCCGAATGTGATCTCTGTCACCGGCGAGCACAACGG
Source organism: Xanthomonas sp. SHU 166 (assembly GCF_000364685.1). Taxonomy (NCBI): domain Bacteria; kingdom Pseudomonadati; phylum Pseudomonadota; class Gammaproteobacteria; order Lysobacterales; family Lysobacteraceae; genus Xanthomonas; species Xanthomonas sp. SHU 166. The sequence goes on along the minus strand of NZ_AQOJ01000093.1, from coordinate 5,188 downwards.
CATCACCGTGGACGTGGCGCTGCAGTGGACCGACTCCTACCAGGAGACGATGTACTGCTTCACCAACAACATCCCGCAGAAGGACGGCGGCACCCACCTGGCCGGCTTCCGCGGCGCGCTGACCCGCGTGCTCAATACCTACATCGAGCAGAACGGCATCGCCAAGCAGGCCAAGATCAATCTGACCGGCGACGACATGCGCGAAGGCATGATCGCGGTGCTGTCGGTGAAGGTGCCGGACCCGAGCTTCTCCAGCCAGACCAAGGAGAAGCTGGTCAGCTCCGACGTGCGCCCGGCGGTGGAGAACGCCTTCGGCGCGCGCCTGGAGGAGTTCCTGCAGGAGAACCCCAACGAGGCCAAGGCCATCGCCGGCAAGATCGTCGATGCCGCCCGCGCCCGCGAGGCCGCGCGCAAGGCAAGAGACCTGACCCGTCGCAAGGGTGCGCTGGACATCGCCGGCCTGCCCGGCAAGCTGGCCGACTGCCAGGAAAAGGATCCGGCGCTGTCGGAGCTGTTCATCGTCGAGGGCGACTCGGCAGGTGGCTCGGCCAAGCAGGGCCGCAACCGCAAGAACCAGGCGGTGCTGCCGTTGCGCGGCAAGATCCTCAACGTCGAGCGCGCGCGCTTCGACCGCATGCTGTCCTCCGACCAGGTCGGCACGCTGATCACCGCGCTGGGCACCGGCATCGGCCGCGACGAGTACAACCCGGACAAGCTGCGCTACCACCGCATCATCATCATGACCGACGCCGACGTCGACGGCGCGCACATCCGCACCCTGCTGCTGACCTTCTTCTACCGGCAGATGCCGGAGCTGATCGAGCGCGGCTACGTCTACATCGGCCTGCCGCCGCTGTATCGGCTCAAGCAGGGCAAGCAGGAGCTGTACCTGAAGGACGACAACGCGCTCAACGCCTACCTGGCCAGCAGCGCGGTCGAAGGCGCGGCGCTGGTTCCGGCTACCAATGTGCCGCCGATCACCGGGGTAGCGCTGGAGAAGCTGCTGCTGCTGTTCGCCAGCGCCAACGAGGCGGTGGCGCGCAATGCGCACCGCTACGACCCGGCGCTGCTGAGCGCGCTGATCGACCTGCCGCCGCTGGACGTGGCCCAGCTCGAGAGCGAGGGCGAGACGCATCCGAGCCTGGACGCGCTGCAGGCGGTGCTCAACCGCGGCAGCCTGGGCTCGGCGCGCTACAGCCTGCGTTTCCAGGCGTCCAACGCGCAGCGCCCGGCGACCCTGCTGGTGGAGCGCCGGCACATGGGCGAGGAGACCACTTATGTGGTGCCGATGGCGGTGTTCGAGAGCGGCGAGCTGCGGCCGCTGCGTGAGATCGCGCGGGAGTTGCATGGGCTGGTGCGCGAGGGCGCGCAGATCGTGCGCGGCAACAAGACCCAGGCCATCACCAGCTTCGCCCAGGCCTACGCCTGGCTGTTCGAGGAGGCCAAGAAGGGCCGCCAGATCCAGCGCTTCAAGGGCCTGGGCGAAATGAACGCCGAGCAGCTGTGGGAGACCACGGTGAACCCGGATACGCGTCGCCTGCTGCAGGTGCGCATCGAGGACGCGGTCGCCGCCGACCAGATCTTCAGCACGCTGATGGGCGACGTGGTCGAACCGCGCCGCGACTTCATCGAAGAAAACGCGCTAAAGGTCGCCAACCTCGACATCTGACCCTGGCGGTCCCCGCCCTGGCGTACGCCGGGGCGGGCGTCCCGCTGTGCCTTCCGCCCGCTTCCGCACAGGATCGCGATGACCGCACCGCCGTTGCCCGCCCCCCCGCTGCCGTTGCCTTTCGCGCCGCCTGCCCGCCCGCGCCGGCCGATCCTCGGTTTCTTCCTCGACGTGCTGCTGGCGGCGGCGGTGCTGCTGGCGGTGAGCGTGCTGAGCGGCCTGGTCTGGGGCGTGATCCGCGGCTTCCAGCTGGCGATGGAGCTGAAGGCGCAGGGCGTGCCTGCCGATCGCCTGGCCGCGTTGGTCGCGCAGCAGGTCGGCCAGCCGGGGGCGCTGGCGCAGTTGCTGATCGCCTTGGTCAGCACCCTGTCTGCGGCGCTGCTGCTGTACTTCCTGCGGCGTCCGGCCAGCGCCGCCGAGCGCCGTGCCTCCTGGCAGGTGGCGCGCACACCCTCGACCTGGGGCTGGGTGCTGCTGGTCGCGGTCGGCGTGTTCGTCGGCAGCGCGGCGATCTCCGCGCTGGCGGCGCAGATCGGCATCAAGCCGGTGCCGACCAACCTGCCGCTGATGCAGGACGCGATGGCGCAGATGCCGCTGTTCCTGTGCGTGTTCGCGATCGTGATCGCCCCGGCCTACGAGGAACTGCTGTTCCGCCGCGTGCTGTTCGGGCGGCTGTGGGACGCAGGCCGGCCGCGGTTGGGCATGCTGCTCAGCGGCGCCGCCTTCGCCCTGGTGCACGAAGTACCGGGGACCACCGGCAACAGCCTGGCCGCCACCGCGCAACTGTGGCTGGTCTACGGCGGCATGGGCGTCGCGTTCGCCTGGCTGTACAAGCGTACCGGCACCTTGTGGGCGTCGATCGCCGCGCATGGCCTCAACAACGCCATCGCGGTCGCCGGACTCTACTGGTTTGGCGCAACCTGAAGGTTTGTTTGACGAAATGTTAAGACGCGGCCCCCCACACTGCGACGCGTGTTAGGAGGGGGGACCGTATGAAGCAAGTGGTACTTGGCGCATCGCTGGCGATGCTGCTGGCAGCGTGTGCGACGACGACATCGCCAACCGGGCGTACCCAGGTCGTGGGCGGCATCTCGCAACAACAACTCGACCAGATGGGCGCGCAGGCGTTCGCCGAAGCCAAGGCCAAGGAACAGCTGGACACCGATCCCAAGCGCAACGCCTACGTGCGCTGCGTGGTCAACACCCTGGTCGCGCAGCTGCCCGAGCAATGGCGCGGCACCGGCTGGGAAACCGCGCTGTTCAACGACAAGGAACCCAACGCGTTCGCCCTGCCCGGCGGCAAGGTCGGGGTCAACAGCGGCATCTTCAGCGTGGCCAAGAACCAGGACCAGCTCGCCGCCGTGCTCGGCCACGAGATCGGCCACGTCATTTCGCGTCATCACGAAGAACGCATTACCCGCCAGCTCGGTGCGCAGGCAGGCCTGAGCGTGATTGGCGCGTTGGCCGGTGCCCGCTACGGTCAGGGTGCGGCCGACACCGTCGGCCAGGTCGGCGGCATGACCGCGCAGACGCTATTCCTGCTGCCCGGTTCGCGCCAGCAGGAAACCGAAGCGGACGTCGTCGGCCAGCGCCTGATGGCGCAGGCCGGATTCGATCCCGCGCAGGCGGTGGATCTGTGGAAGAACATGATGGCCGCCGGCGGCGCACGTCCGCCGCAATGGCTGTCCACCCACCCCGATCCCAGTGCCCGCATCGGCGAGCTGCAGCGCGACGTCGCCGCGCTGGAACCGGTGTATGCGCAGGCGCGCAGCGCCGGCAGGACGCCCAAGTGCGGCTGAGTCGTCCGTCGTCCCTGTGTCCGTCGCCGGCACTGTCACAGAAAACGCATCCAAAAACGTTTTCACGGCGTACAGGTTTCTGATAGGTTTGCTGGCTCGGCCGAGGAATGGCCGCTCCGTCTTCCGTGCCGCTCCGGGCGGTTTCCACCGAGGTGACCCATGAAATTCCGCATTCGCAAGCAAGCGTTGTTGTCCCTGGTGATCGCCGCCGCCCTCGGTGGCGCGGTGGTGACCGATGCCGCTGCGCAGAGCGATCGCACCGACCACCGCTCCTCGCGCAATGCGAAGAGCGAGAAGGCGGCGGTGCTGTTCCCCAATGCCGAGCGCAAGGAGCCGACCGGCAAGCCGTCGTCCAAGCTCGGCAGCAAGCTGCAGAAGCTGATCGACACCTACAACAAGGGCGAGGACTACGCGGCGGTGCGCGCCCAGGCCGATGAGATCCTGGCCAACAGCGGCGCCAACGAGTACGACAAGTCGCTGGCCGCGCAGCTGGCCGCGCAGGCCGCCTACAACCTCGACGACAGCAAGGCCGCGCAGGCGTACCTGAAGCAGGCGATCCAGTTCAACGGCCTGGACAACAACGGCCACTACCAGTCGATGCTGATGCTGGCGCAGCTGCAGCTGCAGGACGAGCAGACCGCCGAAGGCCTGGCCACCCTCGACAAGTTCCTCGCCGAAACCAAGTCGACCCGCCCGGAAGACCTGATCCTCAAGGGCCAGGCGCTGTACCAGGCGCAGCGCTACCAGGAAGCGATCCCGGCGCTGAAGCAGGCGATCGCCGCGTCGCCGGAGCCGAAGGACAGCTGGAATCAGCTGCTGATGGCGTCCTACGCCGAAGCCGGCCAGACCGGTGAAGCGGTCAAGGCCGCCGAGGCGCTGGCCGCCAAGTCGCCCAACGACAAGAAGGCCCAGCTCAACCTGGCCAGCATGTACATGCAGGCCGACCAGATGGACAAGGCCGCGGCGGTGATGGACAAGCTGCGTGCCGCCGGTCAGCTGACCGACGAGAAGGAATACAAGCAGCTGTACTCGATCTACGCCAACACCGATGGTCACGAAAAGGACGTCATCGCGGTCATCAACGAAGGCATGCAGAAGGGCATTCTGAAGCCGGACTACCAGACCTACCTGGCGCTGGCGCAGTCGTACTACTACACCGACCAGCTGCCGCAGGCGATCGAGAACTGGCAGAAGGCGGCGCCGCTATCCAAGGACGGCGAAACCTATCTCAACCTGGCCAAGGTGCTGCATTCGGAAGGCCGCGTTGCCGAGGCCAAGCAGGCGGCGCAGCAGGCTCTGGCCAAGGGCGTCAAAAAGCCGGAAGACGCCAAGAAGATCATCAACCTGAAGTAGCACGCAAAAAAAGCCCCCGAAGACCAGTGCTGAAAGTAGTGCAGGTAACAGGGATTGGTATAAGCTTGGAGGTTCCTGCGGTGTCATTGCCGCGTGAACTTGGGTTCCGCTCCACAGCGGAATCCGCCCCCCTTTAATTGAGTCATTGGCGCATGACGGAACAACTGGTCATCCATCGGCAGTACGACAAAGATGACGCCTCCGGCCTCAGCTGGCCGCGCATCATCGGTATTGCCTTCGTAATCGCGCTGCATCTTGCGGCGCTGATGTTGCTGCTGATTCCGGCCGTTGCGCCCAAGGCGGTGGCGGAGAAGGAACGCAACATCATGGTCACCCTGGTGGACGCACCGCCGCCGCCGCCCCCGCC
>NZ_AQOJ01000092.1:0-6172 GCF_000364685.1 Xanthomonas sp. SHU 166 | reverse complement strand
CGCTGGCCGCGCTGCACCGCGCCGCGGCCGGCTACGCCGCGCCGCCGCGCAGCACCACCGTGCTGGTCGCCAACCTGCGCCTGTTCGCCCAGCCGCAGCCGTTGCAGGCGCTGGAGCACGATCTGGCACGGCGTCCGGCGCTGGCCGCATGGCTGCAGCAGCGTGACTGGCGCAGCGATCTGCGCGCGCACCTGCTGCCCTGGCACGCGCAGGCCTGGCCGCTGCTGCAGACGCCGCCGCCGGCGCTGTGGACGCATGGCGACTGGCACGGCTCCAATTTGCTGTGGCGCGGCCACGGCGCCGCCAGCACGGTCAGCGCGGTGTTCGATTTCGGCCTGGCCGACCGCAGCTTCGCCCTGTTCGACCTGGCCACCGCGATCGAGCGCAACCTGATCCCGTGGCTGCAACTGGACGACGGCGGCACCGCCGTCGCCGATCTCGACCAGCTCGATGCGCTGCTGCACGGCTACGCCACATTGCTGCCGCTGGACGCCGCGCACCTGCGCCTGCTGGCCGCGCTGCTACCGCTGGTGCATGCCGATTTCGCGCTCAGCGAGATCGAGTACTTCGCCGGCATCACCGGCTCGGACGTGCACGCCGAGATCGCCTACCGCCGCTATCTGCTCGGCCACGCCGCCTGGTTCGGCCAGGGCGAGGGCCAACGCCTGCTGCGGCACCTGCAGCGGCACGCGGCGGCCGCGCCATGAACCGTCGCATCCACCCCGACACGCCCGCCGTGCGCGCACCGCGTGGCGCTGTCGCTTCCGCTTCTCTCCTTCGTTTCGTTTCCCCGAGGTCGTTCCGCATGCTTCCCAACCGCCGTTTCCCCGCTCCGCACGCCCTTGCGCTGGCCCTGGCCATCGCCCTGCCGCTGCCGGCCCTGGCCGCCGACGCTGCGCCGGCGCCCGCCAGCGCGCAGACCCCGGTCGAACTGGACGCGGTCAACGTGCAGGGTCGCCAGCCGCACGACCGCAGCAGCCTGAGCGGCTACGGCGACGCGCCGCTGCTGGACACGCCGATGGCGATCGACACCATCGACCGCACGCAGCTGTCCGACCGCCAGGTGCGCGTGCTCAGCGAGGTGCTGCGCGCCGACGCCGCGATCGGCGACAGCTACGCGCCGATCGGCTACTACGAGAACTTCCTGGTCCGTGGCTATTCGCTGGATGCGGCCAACAGCTACCGCATCAACGGCCTGACCATCGCCGGCGAACAGAACGTGGCGCTGGAGAACAAGGAGCAGGTGCAGGTGCTCAAGGGCCTGTCCGGGGTGCTGTCCGGCATCACCACGCCGGCCGGCGTGATCGACTACCAGACCAAGCGCCCGCAGCACGTGCGCAGCCTGGTGCTGAGCGGCGACGACGACGGCAGCCGCGGCGCGGCGGTGGACCTGGGCGACTGGTTCGGCAGCGAGCGCCAGTTCGGCCTGCGCGTCAACGCCGCGCACGAGACCCTGCGCAGCTATGTCGATCACGCCGACGGCCACCGCAATTTCCTGTCGCTGGCGGCGGACTGGAACATCGACCCGCAGTCGACCCTGCAACTGGACGTGGAATACCAGGACCGCCAGCAGCGCTCGGTGCCGGGCTATCAGTTGCTCGGCGGCACGCAGCTGCCTAGCAAGGTGTCCGTGCATCGTCTGCTCGCCTACCAACCGTGGTCCAAGCCGGTCGGCATCGAGGCGCTGAATGCGCAGGCGCGCTACGAATATCGCTTCAGCGACGCCTGGCATCTGCAGGTGGCGGCCTCGCACAGCCGCGCGCTGATCGACGATTACTCCAGCTTCGCCTGGGGCTGCTACGGCGCGGCCAGCTGCGCCGGCGACGCGGTGCCCAACCATTTCAGCCGCGAAGGCGACTACGACATCTACGACTACCGCAGCCCTGCCGACAGCCGCCGCAACGACGAACTGCAGGCGATCGCCAGCGGCAGCGCCAGCACCGGCGTGCTGCAGCACCAGTTCCAGGTCGGCGTCGACTACCTGCAGCGCACCATCGACCGCCACGGCTCGATCAACGAGATGATCGGCAGCGGCAACATCGACGCCGATCCGCCGCTGCTGTCGCCGGCCGACGCCGTGCTCGGCCCCAAGCGTCGGCGCCTGGACAGCGCGCAGACCGCGCTGCTGGCCAGCGACCGCATCGGCATCGGCGAGGCCTGGCAGTTGCTGCTGGGCGCACGCCAGGTGCGCTACGACGAACGCGCCTGGGACCGCGACGGCAGCCTGACCCGACGCACGCGCCGCTCTGTGTTTCTGCCGCAGGCGGCGCTGCTGTTCAAGCTGCAGCCGTCGCTGTCGCTGTACGCCAGCTTCGCCAAGGGCCTGGCCCCGGGCGGCACCGCGCCGTGGTTCGCCAGCAACGCCGACAGCATCCTCGCCCCCACCAGCGCCTACCAGCGCGAGGCCGGCATGAAGTTCGAGCGCGATGGCGTGACTTTGGGCGCGGCGCTGTTCGACATGCGCCAGGCCAACCAGTACGCGCAACCGCAGGCCGACGGCAGTTTCCTGTTCGTGCAGCAGGGCCGCCTGCACAACCGCGGCATCGAACTGTCCGCCGCCGGCACGCTGGGCGCCGGCCTGCACTTGCAGGCCAGCGTCGCCGGCATCCGCGCGCGCGCCGAGGACACCGGCACGCCGGGCGACGAAGGCCACCAGGCACTGAACGTGCCGCGGCTGCGCGCCAGCGCCCAGGCCACCTGGGACGTGCCCGGCGCCAGCGGCCTGGCGCTGCTGGGCGGCGCGCAGTACAGCGGCGCCAAGTACGCCGACCGCAGCGGCCAGGTCGCCGTCGGCGGCTACAGCGTCTACACCCTCGGCGCCCGCTACGCCACCCGGCTGGGCGCGGTGCCGACCACACTGCGACTGAGCGTGGACAACCTCACCGACAAGCGCTACTGGCGCGACGTCGGCGCCTACGAAGGCGACGACTATTTGTTCCTCGGCGCGCCGCGGACGGCGCGGCTGGCGCTGCAGTTCGATTTTTGAGGAGCTGGGAATGGGGAATCGGGATTGGGGATTCGTGAAAGCCGGAAGCGAGACATGGAGCTTCACCTTGTGGGAGCGGCTTTAGCCGCGACGCGCCGCGGCTGACGGGTTGCGGCTGATCGCTACAGTGAGACAAACGCTGCTCCTTCAGCAAACACTGTCTTCTTCGTTCGCAAACGCCTGGCCCTGTTCTCCGGATCCACCATGACTTCTCTCGAACACCAGCCGCGCCGATGACCAAGGTGGCAATCCACTGTCATGCAGTCGAGACGCGCGAAGTGATGTGCTTTCCGATGGGGCAATGCGTCGGGACTGAAGTCCCTCCCACAGTGCACTCGGCCGGCTTGCCGCCAGACCCTGCGGGAGCGGCTTCAGCCGCGACGCGCTATTGCTGACGGGTCGCGGCTGAAGCCGCTGCTACAACACGCGCGCAATGCACTGCGCTCGCGAACCGCCCGCCAATCCCGAATCCCCACTCCCCAATGCCGGCCTCCCACCATGTCTCCTCTCGAACTGCTCGCCGTACTGGTCAACGTCCTGGGTGTGTGGCTGACCGCGCGGCGGGTGCGTTGGTGCTGGCCGGTCAACGTGGTGGCGGTGCTGTTGTATGCGTGGCTGTTCTATCAGTGGAAGCTGTATTCGGACATGCTGCTGCAGGGCCTGTACGTGGTGCTGCAGGGTTACGGCTGGTGGCGCTGGAGCAACGGGCTGGGCGACGACGGCAAGGTCCAGGTCGGGCCGCTGCCGTGGGGCGAAGGCCTGCGTTCGCTGCTGGCCGGCGCCGTCGGCGCGGCGCTGTTGGGCTGGTGGATGCACCTGCACACCGATGCGGCGCTGCCGTGGCTGGACGCGGCGTTGTCGGCGTTCAGCGTGGTCGCCAGCGTGTGGGCCGCACGCAAGCGCATCGCCAACTGGGGCCTGTGGATCGTGCTGGACTGCGTCTACGTCGGCGTGTTCGTGTACAAGGGGCTGTACCCGACCGCCGCGCTGTACGCCGGATTCGTGGTGTTGGCGGTGTACGGACTGCGCCTGTGGCAGGCCGATCTGCGCCGCGCGCAAGCCGTCACCTGACACGCCACGCGCTCTTTGCTTCCTGGCGGCACAGCGCGTGCCGTCGTCAACTCGATGCAAATGGCGCGCAAAAGCCGCACGAGCATCACGCGAACATCAGACGCCCGCATCGTCCGCGTGCCTACCGGCAGCGTAGTCTTGTCAGCCACGCTTCTCCACGCTCTGGATTTCGCATGCACTTCGCCACCGCCGCCGGCTTCGCCCAACGCATCGCCGATGCGCTGCTGGCGCGCATCGCCGCCGGCGAATGGCGCGCCGACCAGCGCCTGCCGGTGGAGCGCGAACTGGCCGCGCTGTTCGGCTGCACCCGCATCACCTTGCGCGAGGCGCTGCAGCAACTGGAATCGGACGGGCACATCTACCGCGAGAATCGCCGAGGCTGGTTCGTCAGCGCGCCGCGGGTGCGTCACGATCCCAACAGCATCGCCGGCTTCATGCAGTACGTGGCCGCACAGGGCGGCGTCCCGCGTACCGAACTGCTCGCCGCGCAGCGCCAGCCGGCCGGCCCGGCGCTCGCCCGGCACCTCCACCTGGACGACCCCGATGCCGAGGTGTTCGTGCTGCGCCGCCGCCGCTGGATCGGACGGCGCGCCGTGCTGCTGGAGACCAATGCGATCCTCGCCGCGTGGGCGCCGCGCCTGCTCGACCACGACCTGGCCGGCTCGTTGAGCACGGTGCTGACCCAGCGCCTGGGCTTGCGGCAGGCGCGCAGCCGGCTGTCGATGTATCCGGCCACGCTCGATGCCGAGCAGGCCGTGCTGCTGCAATCCACCGCCGGCACGCCGTGCTTCCGCCTGCAGCGCGTCAGCTACGATCCCGACGGACGTGCCGTGGAATTCGACATCGAGTCCTGGCGCCACGACGTGCTGGAAGTGTCGGTGGATGTCTACGCGCCGGGGGAATGAGTCCGGCTTGTTCGCTATCGCGACACGAGTCGGAGACGCAGCGGACCACACCCGCTCCCACCCAGGAACCAACAGCGACGCCGCTGGCGTCTGATCGCAATATCAGTCGTGACCGACTGCCGCGCCAGCCGAGGGGTCAGGGAGCAACGCTCCAACAACCCTACAACAGGCGCACGTCGGCAATTTCCGCCTCACCACCAGAACCATAGACGATGGCTGCCCTTGCCGATGGCGTAGTCCCCCTGCCCGTTCGCAATGCCCGCGATGCCTTCCCGCAACGCCGCAAGCCACGCCGGGCCGACCTCAAGTGCAGCCGGCGCTGCGTCTACGGGAAAAGAACAGTGATCGTCGGTCGTGGACAGCGTGAAGCGCAGCTTCTCCGGCGCCACCCAAGCGGCGAGCCCGCGCCGGTTGTTCGGCACGCCAAGTTCGGTCTTGCTCGGTACAGTAATGAGAAGCGTGCGGGAACCGGCGCCGTCGGCAGCCAAGGCGTCCAGCAACGCCAACAGCGACTGGCATCCAGTTGGATCTGCGTTGAGATGCCAGCCGGGATAGTTGCGCTCGTTCTCGAGATAGCGCCACAGCGAGATGCGGCCGGTTTGCGTCCAGCGATGGGCAAGCCGCAGGTCGGGCGGCGACAGGCTAGGCATCGAACAACGCCCGTTGCGGATCCGGCGGCGGCAGCGTGTCGTACAGGCGCTGCAGCTCTTCGCGGCAGGCGCGCAGCGGATCGTGCATCAGAAAGCCGGCCAGGCGCGCGTGCCAGGCCGGCCAGCGCGTGGCCAGCGCGTCCATGTCGCCGTCGGCGGCGCGGCCTTCGCCACTGCACGCGACATGCGCGGTCTCGCACAGCACGTTGCGCCAGCCGAGCCCGGCCATGCGCAGCGACAGATCGGTTAGCGCCGCATACCAGGAGCCGTAGCTGCTGGCGTCCAGCCCGCCGGCACGCTGCCGTGCCACCCCGCGCAGCACCACCGCATGGCACACCGCCGACGGCAGTTCCGGATGCAGCGGCGGCAGGGCCGCGCAGGCCCGTGCCAGGCGCTCGGGATCCTCGGGCGGCGGATTGATCTCGCCCAGCCGCGGCCACGCGCAGGCTTCGCCGGCATTGCTCCACGGCGTGGCGCTGGCGATGGCCGCGTCGCGCGCCAGGCAGGCGCTCAACTGCAGCAGCCAGCCCGGCCCAGGCTGCGCGTCGGCCGCCAGCACC
>NZ_AQOJ01000091.1:0-14501 GCF_000364685.1 Xanthomonas sp. SHU 166 | reverse complement strand
CTGCCGCGCTCCAGCCGCCACAGCAGATCGCGCCACGGCGTGGCCGCGGTGGCCATGCCGGCCGCCACGCCCAGGGCGTCGGCCAGGGCATCCAGCGGATCGGCCGAGCGCGTGGTGGTCCAGGCGCCCTGCGCGAATTCGATGCCCACGCCCAGCGCCAGCAGACCCAGCGCGGCCCAGGTCCAGGCGCGTGGTCCGGCATAGACCTGCACCGCCGCGGCGGCCAGCACCAGGTAGGCGATGAAATGCTCGGCCTTGTCGGTGTCGGGCAGGTCCGACAACTGCGGCGGGTGCGGCATCATGCACACGTAGATCAGCACCGCGATGCCCAGCCACCACAGCCCCAGCCACAGCCAGGGCCAGCGGAAGTCGCGCACTGCCGCCATCACAGCCGCCACGTCAGGTCGCCGGACAGGAACGCCGGCGCCAGCGACACGTCGCGCTCGAAGCCCATCACCTGGAAACGCTCGCCCATCTCGCTGGGCAGGGTCAGCTGCTTCACCTGCTGACGCAGGCGCAGTTGCGCGGCTGCGTCGCTGCGCGCCTCGGCCTCGGCCAGCAGCGCGTCCAGGCCGTTGCCGAGCAGGAAGCTGGCCTGATTGCAGTAACCGGCCAGGTCGAAGCCCGCCCCGGTGCCGGCCTCGGCCAGCGCGGTGAAGTCCACCGACGCGGTCAGGTCCTGCAGGCCCGGCCAGCGGTACGGATCGGCATGCGTGCGATGCCGGTAGAACGCGCGCAAGGTGCCGTCGTCGCGCTCGGGCAGATAGAACTCGCGGCGCGGATAACCGTAGTCCACGAACAGCATCGCGCCGCTGCGCAGGCCGCCGGCCACCGCCTGGATCCAGTACGGCAACTGCGGCAGCAATTCGGAGCGGTAGCCGTCGGCGAACGGCACCTGCAGATAGCGTTCGATGTGCCGCACCGCCGCCGCCAGCAGCGGATCGGCCGGCTGTTCGCCACGGCGGAAGCGGCCCTCGCCATCCAGCGTCACGGTCTCCTCGAACACCTCGCCGTCGCGCAGCGCGAAGCGCGGCGTCGGCAGGGCGTCGATCACCTCGTTGGCGAACAGCACGCCGTTCCAGTCGTCGTCGAACGGCCGGTCCAGCCATTCCACCAGGTCGAACACCGGCGGGATCAACGTGCGCGCCAGGCGCTCGCGCTGCCGTTCTCGCAGGTCGGCGCTGGGTTCCAGGATCGCATAGCGCTCTGGCAGCGCATCCAGCGCCAGCAGGCGCTTGAGCATGACCTCGGCGAACGCGCCGCTGCCGCCGCCCACTTCCAGCATCCGCGCCTGCGGCCCGAGTTGCTGCAGCACCGGCGCCAGCGCATTGGACACGGTGGCGGCGAACAGCGGCCCCAGTTCCGGCGCGGTGACGAAATCGCCCTCTTCGCCGAACTTGCTGCTGCCGGCGCTGTAGTAGCCCAGGCCGGGCGCGTACAGCGCCAGCTCCATGAAACGCGAGAACGGAATGGCCCCGCCAGCGGCGGCGATCTCGGCGCGCATGTGCGCGGCCAGGCGCTCGCTGTGGGCCAATGCGGTGGCATCGGGCAAAGGAAGGTCGGTGGGCATGCGGCGCCGGATTGCGTGGACAATGCACAGCATAGCCGAGCATGGAACCCGTACATGACCCAGACCAAAGTCGCCCTGATCACCGGCAGCGCGCGGCGCATCGGCGCCGGCATCGCCCGACGCCTGCACGCAGCCGGCTATAACGTGGCCTTGCATGCGCACACCTCGCAAGCCGAGCTGCGCGCGCTGGCGCAGGAGCTGGACGCCATGCGCGCCGGCAGCACGCTGACCCTGCAAGCCGACCTGCGCGACACCGCGCAGCTACCCGACCTGGTGGCGCAGTGCGTGGCGCGCTTCGGCCGCCTCGACGCACTGGTCAACAACGCCTCCAACTTCTATCCCACGCCGTTGCACGAGGCCACACCGGCGCAATGGGACGACCTGTTCGCGGTCAACGCGCGCGCCCCGCTGTTCCTGGCGCAGGCCGCGGCCGCGCAGCTGCGTCAGCACGGCGGCGCGATCGTCAACATGACCGACGTACACGCGGAAACGCCGCTGCGCGCGCATCCGCTGTACAGCGCGGCCAAGGCCGCCCTGGCGATGCTGACCCGCTCGCTGGCGCTGGAACTGGCGCCGCAGGTCCGCGTCAACGCCATCGCCCCCGGCGCGATCCTGTGGCCCGACGCCGGCAAGGACGCCGCCGCGCAGCAAGCGCTGCTGGCACGCACGCCGCTGGCGCGTACCGGCCAGGTCGAGGAAATCGCCGAGGCTGTGCGCTGGCTGCTCGACGACGCCAGCTTCGTCACCGGGCAGACCGTGCGGGTGGATGGCGGTCGCGGGCTGACGTGAGCCGGGATTGGGGATTCGGGATTGGGGATTCGCTGTGAAGCAGGGATTCGGGATGCAGGGATTGGGGATTCGCTACAGGCAGCAGCACCAGCGAGACCTCATCGGGTAAGCGCAACGACGTTTAAGCGTGCGCTATCGGACCGCTGCACTCCGCCTTTGCGAATCCCCAATCCCGACTCCCCAATCCCCGCTACTCAACCCAATTCCACCACCTCGAACACCTTCCCGTGCTCGGCATGCGCCTGCCATAGCGCGCCCAGGGTTTGTCCGCTGACCGGGTCGATGAAGTCGGCGGCGATGTCGGCCAGCGGCTTGAGCACGAAGGCGTGGCGCAGCTCGGGCCGCGGGATGCGCAGGTGGCCGGGGCCTTCGACGATGCGGTCGCCGTAGAACACCACGTCGATGTCCAGGGTGCGGTCGCTGAAGCGCGGGCCGCTGCGGTCGCGGCCGTGCGCGTCCTCCAGCGCATGCAGCCAGTCGTCCAGCGGCGCCAGCTCCCAGTCGGTCTGCAGCGCCACCGCGTTGTTCAGGAAGGCCGGCCCGTCGAAGCCGACCGCCGCGGTGCGATAGGTCGGCGACACCGCGACCGCACCGAACTGCCGGCGCAGCGCCGCGATCGCCGCGGCCAGATGGTGATGCGGGCGCAGGTTACTGCCCAGGCTCAGAAGCACGGTGGTCATGCGCTATTCGCGCATGCCGCGACCGCGAGCGTCAACGGCTAGCCAAGCCCGAGCCGCCCCCATAGAATCGGGACGTACCCGGTTTTCGGCAGCGCCATGACATATTGCGTCGGCATCGAAGTGGACGAAGGCCTGGTCTTCGCCGCTGACACCCGCACCAACGCCTCGCTGGACGACGTCCGCGTCCACCGCAAGCTGCATGTGTTCGAGTATCCGGGCCAGGCGGTGTTCGCGCTGATGTCGGCAGGCAACCTGGCGACCACGCAGCTGACCCTTTCGCGCCTGCAGCGCGACGCCGACGATCCGGACGCGCCGCGCAGCCTGCGCACCTTCCGGCACCTGTTCGAGGTCGCCGAATACGTCGGCGACGTACTGGCCTCCAGCCAGGTCAAGCTGTCCGAGCAATCGCAGCACAGCGGCATCAACGTGCAGTCGACGCTGATTCTGGGCGGGCAGATCGCCGGCGAACGGCCCGGGCTGTACATGATCTATCCGCTCGGCAACGCTATCGCCACCTCGCCGGAGACGCCGTACCTGCAGATCGGCGAATCCAAGTACGGCAAGCCGATCCTGGACCGCATCATCCGGTCGGAGATGCAGCTGGAAGATGCCGCGCGCACCGCCCTGGTGTCGCTGGACTCGACCATCCGCTCCAACCTGTCGGTGGGCATGCCGATCGATGTGGCGCTGATCCGCCGCAACGACCTGCGCGTGACCGAGCGCATGCGCCTGGAAGCGGACACCCCGCTGTACGCCGAGATCCACGACACCTGGTCGCGCAAGCTGGAGAACGCCGTGCGCACCCTGCCGCGCTTCCCCTGGGAACCGGCCCTGTCCGCCGACCACGACACCGAATCGCGCGACGCCCTGCCGCCCCTGCCCCCGCGCCGCTCCCCCGCCCGCCGCGACCCGGAAGACCAGTCAGCGCAGCAGTGAGAAGCCGGGATTGGGGAATCGGGAATGGGGAATCGGAACAGCCGGAGCGCGGAGCTTGCGCTGAGACATGATGGCCGCTGAGGCGTCAATCCGTTGTCCTTGCGTTCCAAGCTGCACTTATCGGATCCGGTGAGCTTTGCCTCTCTCGGTGACTCCAGATAAACGAGTCACGTCATCGCGCAGCTTGCGCTGTAGATACGGTCGCCATGCAGCAATGAGCATCGGCTTTGGCTTTGGCTTTGGCTTTTGCCTTTCCCATTCCCGATTCCCCCATCCCCGTTCCCAGCGCCTCAACCACTCTCAAGGGCATGCGCCACCGCGCGGAACACGCGCTGCATTTCCAGCGGCTTGCGCAGGACGTGCACGGCGATGTCGGCGGGGAAGTGGTCGCGCTCCAGGTTGGTGCCGGTGTCCTCGAGCACGATCGCCGGGCCCTGGTAGCCCAGGTCCTGCAGCGCCAGCAGCAGGCGTACCGCCGACAGCAGGATGATGTCGCTGTCGACGATCACCAGGTCCGGCAGACCGTGCTCTTCGACGTCGCGCAGCGCGGCGGCGCCGTCGGACGCCAACTGCGGACGGTAGCCCTGGCTGGACAGCGCATTGCCGAGCAGCGACAGCCGCGTGGCCTCGCCGTCGACCAGCAGCACGCGCTGGCCCTTGCCCATCGGCAGCGACGGCTCCGGCTCGAACGACGGCACCGGCGCGCGCAGCGGGATCAGCAATTCGAAGCAGGTGCCCTGGCCCGGCGTGCTGTCCACGCCGATCCGGCCGCCGTAGCTCTCGACGATGCGCTTGCACGAGATCAGGCCCAGGCCGGTACCGTCCGGCTTGGTGGTGAAGAAGGGGCTGAACAGCCGCGCCTGGGTCTCCGCGTCCATGCCCATGCCGCTGTCGCGGACCAGGATGCGCACCTGCTCGCTGCCGTCGGCGCCGATCGCCGGCGCCGCCGAGAAGCTCAGCTGGCCGCCATCGGGCATCGCCTGGATGGCGTTGAGGCCGAGGTTGAGCAGGCACTGCTGCAGTTCGGTGTAGTTGGCTTCGATCGACAGCGCCGGATCGGCCACGTCCGCCTGCAGCGTCACCCGCTCCGGGAGGCTGCTCTTGAGCAGCATCTGCACCGCCTGGAACAGCTCGGCGATGCGCACCGGCTCGCTGGGCGTGCGCGAGCCGCGCACGAACGAGAGCATCGACTCGGCCATCTCGTGGCCGCGCCGGCCGCACTCGGCGATGACGTCGGCCAGGTGCCGCAGTTGCGGATCGTCACTGCGACCGACGATCAGTTCCGGCACGATCAGCAGCGGCTGCAGGATGTTGCGCAGGTCGTGGCTGAGGCCGGCGGCGAGCAGGGCCAGGCTCTCCAGCCGCTGCGCGCGCATCAGTTCGCGCTCCACCCGCTGCCGCTCGCGCTCGGTACGGGCCTCGCGGATGGCGCGCGCCACCGCCGACGGCAGGCGGGTCGGGTTGTGCTTGATGATGTAGTCGTTGGCGCCGTCGCGCAGCGCCTCCACCGCGGTCTCCTCGCCGATGGTGCCGGAGACGAAGATGAAGGGCACGGCGTTGCCGTCCTCGCGCACCACCCGCAGCGCCTCGTGCCCGGAGAACCCGGGCATGCTCAGGTCCGACAGCACGATGTCCGGCGCGAACTCGCCCAGCGCCTCGCGCAGGGTCGGCTCGCTTTCCACGCGGCGGAAGGTCGCCTCCAGGCCGGCGTCCAGCAACTGGTCGGACAGCAGCTCGGCATCCTCCGGCGAATCCTCGACCATGAGGATCCGGATCGGGCCAAGCCTGGGGCCGGTGGTGGGCATGCGCGCTTACTCTTTGTCCGGCGCCTGGTTGATCAACGCCCAGAAGGTGCCCAGGGTCTTCACCGCGGTGAAGAACTGGTCCACGTCGACCGGCTTGACCACATACGCGTTCACGCCCAGATCCCAACTGCGGGCCAGGTCGCTTTCCTCGCGCGAGGACGACAGGATCACCACCGGCAGGCGCTTGAGCGACTCCTCGCTGCGCACCAGCTTGAGCACTTCCAGGCCGTCCATGCGCGGCATCTTGATGTCCAGCAGCAGCACCGCCGGCAGGCCTTCCTCGCGGTCGGCATAGGCGCCGCGGCGCAGCAGGTAGTCCATCGCCTCCACGCCGTCCTCGACGTGCACGATGGGATTGGCCAGACGCGCGTCGCGCAACGCATCCACCGCCATTTCGGCATCGGCGGGGCTGTCTTCGGCAAGCAGGATGGTGCGGATGGCGGTCATGCGATGAACTCGGTAGTGGGCGCTTCGGGCGCCGGGGGCAAGACGAAATGGAAGGTGGCGCCCTGATCGGGGGCGGACTCGGCCCAGATATGGCCGCCATGGCGGGTCAGCACGCGGCGCACGCTGGCAAGGCCGATACCGGTGCCGGAATATTCGCTGGCCTTGTGCAGGCGCTGGAACACGCCGAACAGCTTGGCCGCATAGGTCATGTCGAAGCCTGCGCCATTGTCGCGCACGCTGAAGTGATGGCTGCCGTCCGGCTGCACCTGGTAGCCGACCTCGATCTGCGCGACCTCGCGCTTGGCGCTGTACTTGACCGCATTGCCGAGCAGGTTCAGCCACAGCTGGCGCATCATGTTCTCGTCGGCGACCAGGATCGGCAACGGCGCGATGCTCCATTCGATGCGATGCCCGCTGTCGCCATGGTCGGACTGGTAGTTGGCGTCGAGCACCGAACGCGTCTCCGCCACCAGCGACTGCATGTCCACCGCCTGCAGGCGCAGCGCACTGCGGCCCAGGCGCGAGTACACCAGCAGGTCGTCGATCAGCGAGGCCATGCGCCGCGCCGAGGTGCCGATCACCTCCAGGTAGTGGCGGCTCTTCTCGTCGGCGCCATCGCCCAGGTGCCGCACCAGCTTGTCGGCGAAGCCGGCCACGTGGCGCAGCGGCGCGCGCAGGTCGTGCGAGACCGAGTAGCTGAACGCCTCCAGTTCGCGATTGACTTCGGACACCTGCTCGATCTTGCCCTCCAGCTGCCGGTTCAGTTCCTGGATGCGCTGTTGCGCGGTTTTCTGCAGGGTGATGTCGCTGACCGTCATCAAGACCACTTCGTCCTCGCTGTCCGGCAGCGGCATGCGCCGCGCATTCAGCAGCATGGTCCTTGGTACGCCGTCCGCGCCAAGTTGTTCGTGCTCGAAATCCCACAATTCGCGTCCGCGCAGCAACACGTCGGCCAAGCGCTGCACGATCACCGGATCCTGCCAGACGCCGTCGCCGACGTCGGCGAGCAGCTTCGGCGGATCCGCCAGGTCCATGCCGTACAGTTCGGCGAAGGCGGTGTTGTGCATCAGCATCCGCTGCCCGTTGTCGAGCAGCACGATCGGCTCGCGCACGGTCTGCAGCACCGCCGCGGCGCGGCCGTTGGCGCGCAGCATGTGGCGCTCGGCGTCCAGGCGCCGGCCGATCTGCCGTTGCAACAGCCAGATCACCAGGCCCAGCAACAACAGCTGCACCACCAGCGAGGTCCAGCTCATCATCGAGGCGAGCATGCGGCGCTGCTCGGCGTCGGCGGTCCGCTCGCTCAGCAGTTCGTCCTCGCGCCGCTGCAGCTCGGCGATCAGGCCGCGCACTGGATTGTCGGAGGTCATGTCCTGGATCAGCGCGCGGATCCGCTCCGGATCGCGGGTCTGCGCGATCCGCTCGGCGATCAGGCCGCGTCGCTCCAGCGTGCTCTGCAGGCGGCCGACGCGGATCTGCTGGTCCGGGTTGTCGCGGGTCAGCTCGGCCAGGTGCGCCAGCGTCGGCTGCATCGAGTTGCGCGCCTGCTGCAGGCGCGCGGTCAGGATCGGCGACTGCACGCCGTGCGACATCGCCATCGCCGCCGACTCCATGTCGCGCATGTCCGCTTCCATCGCGTTCAAGGTGGCGGTCACTTCCTGGCTGTGGCCGACCCAGTCCGCCGCACGCAGGGTGCTGGCATTCATCTGCCGCAGCAGCAGCGAGGGCAGGATGACGATCAGGACGACGGCCAGCGCCAGCAACGGCAGCCGCCAGCGGTCCCAAGCATCGTGTTTGGCGATGGTCTGCATAGCTGGTGCGTCAAAAGAAGGAACGGCTGCGGCCATCGCGGGCGCGCATTGTCGCCCATCTTCCCCGGCAGCAGATGAATTGTTCAGCGGAAGCGCGACACCCCGATCGCGGTACCTGCAAGGACTCTATCCCAGGCCGCGCGCACGACGAAACGGGCAGCCTGCGGCCACCCGCGGGAGTGCCACGCGCGCGCCGCGCTCAGGGCCGGCGCGCCGGGGGCGGAATGGAACCGGCGGTGGCGCCGATCAGGGTCCAGGCCGGCATGCCGGCGCGGACCAGCAGGAAATCGGCGTGGCTGCGCAGGCGCCGGCGCTCGGATTGGCTCAGGCCCTGATCCAGTTCCTGCATCAGCGCGGAGAACGCCGGCCAGAACCCGGTGTCTTCGTGAAACGTGGTCAACAGCATGCTCAACTGCGCTTCCAGCCGGCGTACCGCCGGCAGCAGCAGTGACGGCTGCGCGCCATGGCCGGACAACGCGGCGCCCAGCGCCTCGGCAGCCGCGGCCGCGTGCCCCGCAGCCGGGTGGGGTTGGGTCTCCAACATTGCGCGTGATCCGTTGACGAACATGAAGGAATGATGTCTGAGCGGGTGTCAATGCGACGCGAAATGCGATTTCCGTCGCGAATTTGCCCCCCCCCCCCAAAAAAAACGCACCCCGCAGGGTGCGTCGCAGACCGGCCGTCGCGGGTGGGGCGCCTCGTCGCATCCCCACCCGCGGCCGCGGATTGCAATGCTTACTTCTTGGCGGCGGCGCTGACCTTCAGGTCGGCCGCATCCACCTTCTTGACCCCGTCGATCTTCTTAGCGACCGCCACGGCCTTGTCCTTCTCGGCCTTGGTCGCGACCGCGCCGGACAGCTTGACCGTGCCGTTGACGGTGTCGACCTTGATCTCGGTGCCCGACACGTTCTTGGTGGCCAGCAGATCGGCCTTCACCTTGGTGGTGATCCAGGTATCGGTGACCGGCTCCTTGGAGTCGTGGCGAGTCGTGTCATGGGCCATGGTGTCGTGCTGCATCGTGTCCTGCTGGCCCATGGTGCCGTGGTCCTTGGCGCTGGTCGCCTGGCCGGCTGCGAACGCCTGGCCCGCGCCGAACGCGAAACCGGCCACCAGGGTGGCGCCAAGCAGGGTGCGTGCATTGATCGTCTTCATCGTGTCTTCCTCCGCTGAATGTGCGCGCAGTCTCCGCCAGGCCGTCGTACAGGCGGCGTGACCGAAAAATCGCCGCAGCGTGAATGCGCAATCCGCCCACGCAGCCCAGGCGATACTGGCGTCCCGCCGCTGCTGCCTGCGCCCATGCCCGACTTCAATCTCGCCCTGCTCGGCTTCGGCTACGTCGGCCGCACCTTCCATGCGCCGCTGATCGCACAGACGCCCGGCCTGCACCTGCACACCGTGGTCTCGCGCCAGGCCGAGGCCGTGAACGCGGTCTGGCCGCAGGCGCGCGTGGTTGCCGAGGCGGCGCAGGCCTTCGCCGATCCGCGGATCGATGCGGTGGTGATCGCCACGCCCAACCAGACCCACGCGCCACTGGCGCTGGCCGCCCTGGCGCAGGGCAAGCACGTGCTGGTGGACAAGCCATTCACCCTGGACGTGGCCGAAGCGCAACAGGTGCTCGACCAGGCGCAGCGCGCCGACCGCATCGTCAGCGTGTTCCAGAACCGACGCTGGGACGGCGACTTCCTGGGCGTGCGCGCCTTGCTGGAGGCGGGCACGCTGGGCGAGATCGCCGAGTTCCATTCGCACTTCGACCGCCACCGTCCGCAGGTCGGCGACCGCTGGCGCGAGCACGCACTCCCCGGCTCGGGGCTGTGGTTCGACCTGGGGCCGCATCTGCTCGATCAGGCCCTGCAACTGTTCGGGCCGCCGCAATCGCTGCAGGCCGATCTGGCGCTGCAGCGCCCCGGCGCGCAGACCGTGGATTACGTGCATGCGGTGCTGCGCTATCCGCGGCTGCGGGTGGTGCTGCATGCCGGGTCGCTGGTCGCCGCCAACGGCCTGCGCTTTGCGGTCCACGGCAGCGGCGGCAGCTACGTCAAGCACGGTCTGGACACGCAGGAAGCGCAGTTGCGCGCGGGCGTCGCGCCGGGCGCGCCCGGCTGGGGCGAGGATCCCCTGCCCGGCCAATTGCGCCTGGTCGGCGCCGACGGCACCCACGCCGTCCAGACCCTGCCCGCGCCGCGCGGCGATTACCGCGACTGCTATGCGGCCTTTCGCGAGGCGATCGCGGGTCGCGCGCCTGCGCCGGTGGATGCGGCGCAGGCGCTGGCGGTGATGCGGCTGCTGGAGGCAGGCGTGCGCAGCGCCGCCTCCGGCTGCAGCGTCACGCTGGACTGAGCGCCGGGCCTCAGGCCGGGCGCGTACCGCCCGGCGCGGGCGCGTCGCCGCCCTCGTGCTTGATCGCATGGCCGCCGAACTGGTTGCGCATCGCCGCCAGCAACTTGTCGGCGAACGAATCGTCGTCGCGCGAGCGCAGCCGCTCCAGCAGCGAGAGGGTGATCACCGGCGCCGGCACGTCCAGGTCGATCGCCTCGGCCACGGTCCAGCGGCCCTCGCCGGAGTCCTGGACGAACGGCGCGATGCCGGCCAGGGTCGGGTTGTCGCCCAATGCATCCGCGCACAGGTCCAGCAGCCATGAACGCACCACGCTGCCCTGGCGCCAGACCTCGGCCACCTGGTGCAGATCCAGTGCGAACTCCTGCTTGCGCCCCATCAGCGCGAAGCCCTCGGCATAGGCCTGCATCATCCCGTACTCGATGCCGTTGTGGACCATCTTGGTGAAGTGGCCGGCGCCGCTGGGGCCGACATGTCCCCAGCCGGCATCGGCGGCCGGCGCCAGGGTCGCGAACACCTCGTGCAGGCGCTGCACCGCGGCGGTATCGCCACCGATCATCAGGCTGTAGCCCTCGCGCAGGCCCCACACGCCGCCGCTGGTGCCGCAGTCGACATAGGCGACGCCGTGCGCGGCGAGTTCGCCGGCGCGGCGCATCGAATCCTTGTAGTAGGAATTGCCGCCGTCGATCACCACGTCGCCCTTGCCGAGCAACGGCAGCAACGCGGCCAGGGTGTCGTCCACGACCTTGCCGGCCGGCACCATCAGCCACACCGCGCGCGGTGCCGGCAGCGCCGCGATCAGCGCGGCCATGCTGTCGACCGCGTCGACCCCGCGCTGCTGCGCCGCGCTGCGCGCGGCCTCGCCCAGGTCGAAACCGACCACGCGATGCCCGCCGCGCACCAGCCGCTCGGCCATGTTGGCGCCCATCCGGCCCAAGCCTACAAGTCCCAGTTCCATGCGTCGTTCCCGGTTCGAAAAAAGGAGGGTTAGGGTCTCACGAAGCGGCGATGCCGACGTGACGCGCAGCTAAGGCACCGATGCGGCGGCAGGTGCCGGCGGCGGCGTTTGCGCACAGTCGTGCAGTTGCAGGTCGCGCCAGCGCCGGTACAGCGTGGTGTGCAGGTTATGCAGGGTCAGCTCGATCGCGAACGGCGTGCGCGGATTGCGATCCAGCAGCCGCACCACGTGATACCCGATCGGCTTGACGCCCTTGGGATGCACGTAGACCGCGAAGCCACGGTAGAACGGATCGTCGAGCAAGGCGTCGAGTTGCGCGAGCACTGCCTGCTGCGCCGGATCCAGGCGTGCGCGCAGTGCCGGGTCGCGCTCATACAGCAGGCGCTCGAAGCGTTCGCGGCCCGGGCCGCGCAGCGCCCGCGCCAGCTCCCAGATGCGGCGGTTCTGGGCGTCGTAGTAGGCGAAGCCACCGTGCGCGCGCAAGACCGTAGCGGCCTCGGCGCTGACCGCGGCGACCACGAAGTTCTCGGCCTGGTTGTTGATGTCGTCCAGGTAGCGGCGCTCGAACACGTGCACGATGTAGCCGGGCGCACCGAGGAAGGCCGCACGGCCGCGCTGCGCGGTCCTGGCTGCCTTGCCGTCGGCGAAGAAATCGCCAGCGTGCGCGCCGAGCAGGATGCTGTCGGTGTCGTGCAGGGTCAGGAAGGTGCCGATCGACAGCTCGTCGGCGCTGAACGCACGATCGAACGCCGCGTCGCCATACAGTTCGCGCTGTGTGGCCAGTTGCGCGATCTGCCGGCCGACGCCGCATTCCGAACGCACATGGCCGCTGTAGAACGCCTCGATCGCCTGCGCATTGCCGCCGACCGGGCGATAGCCGCGGCCGAAGCTGCGGAAGCGTTCCCAGCCCTGCGCGTGCGCGCCGCGCAGGCCGAAGCCGATCCAGCCCAGTTGCAGCGCCGAGAAACGGTAGCCGGGATTGGCCTGCAGGCGTGCGACCGCGCGCGTGGTGGCCGCCCCCAGTTGCAGGAAGTAGCCGCACTGCGTGGCCGGCGTGTCCAGCAAGGCACGCAAGGCCTGCTGCCGCTGCGCGTCGTTCCAGGCTGCGGGCAAGGCCGCCTGCAGATCGCCGTGCGCCTGCGCCTCGGCCAGTGAACCGCGTTCGCAGGGTGCGCCGGCGGCGATCTGCGGCTGCGCCGCGCTGGTCGTGCCGATGTGCCAACCGAGCCGCTCCAGCAGTGCGGCCAGGCAAGCCGCGCTGGCCTGGTCGGCCGGCGCCGGTGCGGCCGTGGCCGCGGCACTGGCCAGCAGCGCGGCCAGCAGCAGACAGACGCCGCGGCGAAGCCACGGCGGGCAAGCGAACCTCGATGGTCGGATCATGGAGCGGACATCGCGAACAGGAGCTTCCGTTGGCCACGTGGCGGCGGCGCCCGCGCAGCGTGCCGCCTCGCCCGTGCAGGCATCGCGAAACCCACCGCCGCGGCACCGACACCCCCGGCGTTCACTCTTCCGCCATGCCCGGCGCACCTACACTGCGGCTCCCTTGGCGCAAGCGATCCCCTGCATGCACGTGCTCGTTACCGGAGGCACCGGATTCATCGGCCGCGCGCTGTGCCCGGCTCTGCTCGACGCCGGGCACCGGGTCAGCGTGCTGACCCGCGACCCCGCACGCGCGGCGCGCCTGTTGCCGGCGGTGCAGGTGCTGGACGATCTGCAGCGCGCCGCACCCGCCGATGCGGTGATCAATCTCGCCGGCGAACCGCTGACCGAAGGCCGCTGGAGCGCCACCCGCAAGCGTCGCTTCCGCACCTCGCGCATCGGCACCACCCGCGCCCTGCTCGACTGGATGAGCGGACTCGACGCTGCGCAGCGCCCGGGCTGCCTGATCTCCGGCTCGGCGATCGGCTACTACGGCGACCGCGGCGACGAGGTCCTGGACGAAACCAGCACGCCGGGCGACGACTTTGCCGCCCAGCTCTGCCGCGACTGGGAAGCCGAAGCGTTACGCGCGCAGGACCTGGGCGTGCGCACCAGCCTGGTCCGCACCGGCGTGGTGCTGGGCCGCGACGGCGGCGCGCTGGCGCGGATGCTGCTGCCGTTCCGCTTCGGCATGGGCGGGCGCATGGGCGATGGCCGCCAGTGGATGAGCTGGATCCACCGTGACGATCAGGTCGGGTTGCTGCTGTGGCTGCTGCAGCAAGGCGGCGAAGGCGCCTACGACGCCACCGCACCGGCGCCGGCGACCAATGCCGCGTTCGCGCAGCAACTGGCCGCGACCCTGCATCGTCCGGCGCTGCTGCCGATGCCGGCGGCGGCATTACGCCTCGGCTTCGGCGAGATGGCCGAGCTGTTGCTGGGCAGCCAGCGCGTGCTGCCGACACGTGCGCAACGCGAGGGTTATGTGTTCCGGTATCCGCAGTTGGACGCGGCGCTGCGCGATCTGCTCGCCGATTGAGCCGCCGCGGCGCCGAATCGCGCAACGTCGCAACCGGCACCCAAAAAAAACGCCCCGGCGGAGGCCTCCGCCGGGGCGTGCTGCATCAGGCGGCCAGGTCGGCGTCAGGCACCGACCAACACGATGCGGTCGCGCGACTCAATAACGCTTGCAGACGGTCTCAACCACGCGATTGCCATTGGCCTGCTGACGCTGGCCCTGGATGTAACGGCCGGTGGCGCCACCGGCGACCGCGCCGCCGACCGTGGCCAGCTTGCGGCCATCGCCCTTGCCGATCTGGTTGCCCAGCAAGCCGCCGATCGCCGCACCCGCCAAGGTGCCGCCGATGCGGTCCGGATCGGTGCTGTTCTTGCGCACCGCAACCTTCTTGCAGTGCACGCGGGTGCCGTCGCTGAAGCGGCGGCCGGCGTCCTCGGGACCGTAGTGACGCTGCGCCTCGGCCAGCGGCGCGGCGGCCGTGGCGATGGCGAGGACGGAAAGACACAAGGCGGATTTGAGAGTGTTCATGCTGATTGCTCCTGGGTGGCGGAGCCGATGCACAAGCACCGCGCTCTCGACGGGCGCCACCTTCTCACCGGCTTCGCGAATGGTTCGTGAAGCGAAATCGGCCGCATTCAGCTTGTGTAGCAACGCCTGAATCAGTCGGCGCCGCCGGGCTCGCCGCTCGGAGGCGCGGTCGCGACGGGCGGCTGCGCCGCAGTGGCGGCCGCGGGTGCCGG
>NZ_AQOJ01000090.1:0-20152 GCF_000364685.1 Xanthomonas sp. SHU 166 | reverse complement strand
GGGGCGACATGTCCAGATACAAGGAGCGGCTTCATCCGCGACCGGAGCCGCCTCGGTAACGCTCCGGTCGCGGCTGACGCCGCTCCTACGCGTCATTCGGCACAACACGCACTACAGCGCGCGCCAGGCCCCCGGCGCCAACCCGTCCAGGCGGTGCGCGCCCATCGCCGCACGCACCAGGCGCAGCGTTGGCAGGCCGACCGCAGCAGTCATCCGCCGCACCTGGCGGTTGCGGCCTTCGCGCAGCACGACCTGCAACCAGGCATCGGGCACACTCTTGCGGAAGCGCACCGGCGGATCGCGCGGCCACAGCGATGGCGGCGCGTCCAGCAACGTCACCTCGGCCCGCGCGGTCGGGCCGTCGTTCAACAGCACGCCGTCGCGCAGGCGCTGCACCTGCTCCGGTTGCGGCGCGCCTTCCACCTGCACCCAGTAGGTCTTGGGCTGCTTGTGCCGCGGATCGGTAAGACGGTGCGCCAGCGCGCCATCGTCGGTCAGCAGCAGCAGGCCCTCGCTGTCGTAGTCCAGGCGCCCGGCCGCATACACGTCGGCGGGCAGGCCGAACTCGGCCAGGGTGCGCCGCGGCGGCGTGCTGCGGTCGGTGAACTGGCACAGCACGTTGAAGGGCTTGTTGAAGGCGATCAGCATCGACGGGAACGGCGGCGGGCCTGCGCCGCACGGCGCGGCGCAGGCATTGTCCCATGCGTCCGCGCCGCGCCGCTCGTGCGCCGGCTCAGCGCTTGACGAACTTCAGGGTCATCCGGTCGCTCTCGCCGATCGCCTGGTACTTGGCATCATCGGCGGCCTCGTGCTGGTTGCTCGGCGGCAGCGTCCACACACCGCCCGGATAATCCTTGGTGTCGCGCGGATTGGCGTTGAGCTCGCTCTTGCCGGCCAGCTTGAAACCGGCCGCCTCGGCCATGGCGATCACCTGCGCCTGACCGACATAGCCGCTCTTGTCGTCGGCCGGCACGTCGGCCTTGGCGCGGTGTTCGACCACGCCGAGCACGCCGCCAGGCTTTAGCACCTGGTAGAAGCCCTTGAACATGCCCTCGGCCTGCCCGGCCATGCGCCAGTTGTGCACGTTGCGGAAGGTCAGCACCAGGTCGGCCGAGCCGGGCGGGCCGAACACCGGTGCGTTCGGCGCATACGCGACGATGCGCGCGCGGTCGTACTGCGCCGGTGCCGCGGCGAACTTCTGCTCCAGGCCGGCGCGCGCCTTCTGCTGGTAGTCGCGGCCGCGCCCTTCCGGCACGGCCGCCGGATCGACCACCGCGGCGATGTACTGCCCGCGCTCGCGCAGGTACGGCGCCAGGATCTCCGCATACCAGCCGCCGCCCGGGGTGACCTCGATCACCGTCTGGGTCGGCTTGATGCCGAAGAACGCCAGGGTCTGGCCGGGATGGCGGTAAGCGTCGCGGGCGACGTTGGCGCGGTCGCGCCAGCTGCCGTTGATCGCCGCCTGCAGGGACGCGTCCGGCGCCGGCAGCGTCGCGGTGTCGGCAGGCTTGATCGCCTGCGCGGCAGGGGCGAGCAAGGCGGTGGCGACGGCCAGGGTACAGGCGCAGGCGAGCGAGGTTCGAAGCGTCATGGCAGGCATCCGCAAGAGGAGGTGGGGCGAGCCTAGCATGCGGCCCGACAAGCCCGAATGTTGCGCTCCCGTTAGCGCGAATCACGCCGGCGGAACGCTGTTTTCGCGAGCATTGGCCGATCCTTCGATCCCCGGCGACTATCCTGTCGCCTTTCCCCACAGTGGAGCGTTTTCCATGCTGCACACGCGCGAACTCGGCCGCTCCGGCCTGCATGCGGCACCGCTGGCGTTCGGCGGCAACGTGTTCGGCTGGAGCGCCGACGCCAAGACCTCCTTCGCCTTGCTCGATGCCTTCGTCGAGGCCGGCTGCAATCTCGTCGACACCGCCGACATCTACTCGGCCTGGGTCCCCGGCAATCACGGCGGCGAATCGGAAACGCTGATCGGACAGTGGCTCAAGCGCAGCGGCAAGCGCGACAAGGTGCTGATCGCGACCAAGGTCGGCAAGTGGGCCGAACGCCCGGGCCTGTCGGCCGACACCATCGCCGCCGCCGCGGAGGACTCGCTGCAGCGCCTGCAGACCGACGTCATCGATCTGTACCAGGCGCACGCGGACGACGATTCGGTGCCGCTGGAAGCCACGCTGGCCGCGTTCGGGCGGCTGATCGAACAGGGCAAGGTGCGCGCCATCGGTGCTTCCAACTACAGCGCCGCGCGCCTGCGCGAGGCGCTGAACGTCTCCGCGCAGTACGGCCTGCCCCGCTACGAAACGCTGCAGCCGGAGTACAACCTGTACGACCGCGCCGGCTACGAGGCCGAGTTGGAGCCGCTGGTGCACGAACAGGGCCTGGGCGTGCTGTGCTACTACGCGCTGGCCAGCGGCTTCCTCAGCGGCAAGTACCGTCGCGCCGAAGACGCGGGCAAGAGCAAGGCACGCGGCGCCAGCGTGGTCGCGCGCTATCTCAACGCGCGCGGCCTGCGCATCCTCGCCGCACTCGACGACATCGCCGGCAAGCATGCCGCCACGCCCACGCAGGTGGCGCTGGCCTGGCTGATGGCGCGGCCCGGCATCGTCGCGCCGATCGCCAGCGCGACCAGCCTGGAGCAACTGCAGGACCTGCTCGCCGCCGCGCGCCTGCAGCTGTCGGCCGAGGACATCGCGCAATTGAATACCGCAAGCGAGGAAACCGCATGACCACCCCCACCCAGACCACCCGCATCGTGCTCGCCTCGCGCCCGCAAGGCGCGCCGGGCACGGACAACTTCCGTACCGAACAGGCGCCGCTCGAAGCGCCCGGCCCCGGCCAGGTGCTGCTGCGCAATCGCTGGCTGTCGCTGGACCCGTACATGCGCGGGCGCATGAGCGATGCGCCGTCCTACGCGCCGCCGGTGCAACTGGGCGAGACCATGGTCGGCAGCACCGTGGCCGAGGTACTGCACTCCAATTCCCCCGACCATGCGCCGGGCGATCTGGTGCTGGTGCAGAACGGCGGCTGGCAGACCCATCTGGTCGTCGACGGCGCCAGCCTGCGGCGCAAGCTCGACCCCAACTCGCCGCTGCCGCCGAGCACCGCGCTGGGCGTGTACGGCATGCCCGGCTTCACCGCCTACGCCGGCCTGCACGAGATCGGCAAGCCGCAGCCGGGCGAGACCGTGGCGGTCGCCGCGGCCACCGGCCCGGTTGGCGCCACCGTGGCGCAGATCGCCAAACTGCGCGGGGCCAAGGTCATCGCCATCGCCGGCGGCGCGGAAAAATGCCGCTACCTGCGCGAGGAACTGGGCGTGGACGTGGCCCTGGACCACCGCGCCAAGGACTTTGCCGAGCAGTTGCGCGCCGCCGCGACCGACGGCATCGACGTGTATTTCGAGAACGTCGGCGGCCACGTGTTCGATGCGGTGCTGCCGCTGCTCAACGATTTCGCGCGGGTGCCGGTGTGCGGCACCATCGCCACCTACAACGCCAACGGCGCCTTGCCGCCGGGGCCGGACCGGATGCCGGCACTGATGGGCCAGGTGCTGCGCCAGCGCCTGACCCTGCGCGGCTTCATCGTCGGCGACTTCGTCAAGCTGTACCCGGAGTTCCTGCGCGAGATGGGCGCCTGGCTGGCCGACGGCCGCGTACGCTACCGCGAGCACGTGGTGGACGGTCTGGAAAACGCGCCGCAGGCCTTCATCGACATGCTGAGCGGCGGCAACTTCGGCAAGCTGGTGGTGCGGCTGGGGGACTGAGGCGAGAAGGTCCGAGGCTGGCGGGACTGATCCCACAAAAATGCACGAGAGTCCTTCCCACATCGTGCCCGGACACTGATCACCGCGAGTCGCTGTAGCAGTCGCGATCGCTTGGCTTTGGATGTTGCTGTTGCTCTTGTTTTTGACTTACTGGGTTCCCTTCCGAAGCGGCGGCCAGCGCGGGGAAAAACCCGAAGGGCGGCGCACATGGATGTGCGCCGTCCGCGGCAGGGGCAGGATGCCCCTTCCGCGGATCCCCGTGATGGACGCGGACCCGGAGCGCGCAGCGCGGAGGGCGCGAGGCAGGGAGCGCTTGACCAGCCTTCGGCTGTGGTAAAAGCGCTTCTTTTGGTTACCTTTTCTTTGCGCGAGCAAAGAAAAGTAACTCGCCCGTGAGGGCGAAAGCCTTAGCTTTCGCTTGAGATTTGCGTGTCGGATGAAAAAGAACCGTAGGAGCGGCTGTCGCAGCGCCCATCTGCTTCATGACGCGGGACGATCGCCTGGCGCCTGGCGCCCTCGACCACACCCCAGCATCGACGCCCGCGAGTACAGCCACTACCATCGGACGCATCGCCGCCGCCGCCGCTTCCATGTCCGAGTCCCCGCGCCCCCCTCGCGCACGCCGCACCGCGCGCGCCGCCACCGCCCCCACCCCGCCCGAGCGCGGCCTGGCCGCGGAGCTGATGCGGCGCATCGGCGAATGCGAAGGCGACCCGAACTTCATGACCTCGCTAGCGCGCGGCCTGGCCGTGCTCAGCGCCTTCGGCCAGCACAGCCGCGACGTCAGCATGGCCCAGCTCAGCGCCGACACCGGCATTCCGCGCGCGGCGGTGCGGCGCGTGCTGTACACGCTGGAGAAGCTCGGCTACGCCGGCACCCACGGCCGCGGCTACGTGCTGCTGCCGCGCGCGCTGGGCATCGGCAGCGGCTACCTGTCCACCGCCGCGCTGTCGGTGGCGGCGCAGCCGGTGCTGGACGCGCTGCGCGACACCCTGCACGAGTCCTGCTCGCTGGGCGTGCTCGACGGCGACGACCTGCTGTACGTGGCGCGTGCGGAAACCGTGCGGATCATGTCGATCGGCCTGCGTGCCGGCAGCCGCCTGCCGGCGTACTGCACCTCGATGGGCCGGGTGTTGCTGGCAGCGCAACCGGGCGACACCTTGAACAGCTATCTGGAGCGCAATCCGCTGCGCCCGCGCACCGAACGCACCGTCACCGACCGCGCGCAGTTCCAGGCCCTGCTCGAGCGCGTGCAGCGCGACGGCTACGCGGTGGTGGACCAGGAACTGGAGATCGGCCTGCGCTCGGTGGCGGTGCCGGTGCGCAACCGCCAGGACCGCGTGGTCGCCGCGCTCAACGTCGGCAGCTCGGTGGCGCGGATGACCCTGGGCAGCCTGCAGAGCACGGTGCTGCCGGCACTGCGGCATGCGGCGCAGCAGTTGAGTCGGGTGCTGGACTGACCCGCATCCGCCCCTGCGGGGCACCTTTCCCTCCGACGAAACAAGGGATAAGTCCCTCTCCCCCCGGGAGAGGGGTTGGGGTGAGGGTCCGGCACGCGCCACAATCTGGCCGATACCACGCATCTGCCGAAGCAACGCAACGTGTCAGCCACGCGTCGCATCGTGTCGTTCGCGGCGCTCGGTGCAGCGGACCGCGTGTCACGATCATTCCCAGCCGTGCCGCAACAACGGCGCCGGGCTCAATCCGTCGCTTCGGCCGCCTGCTCGGCCAGGATCGGCGCGGCCAGGGCGAAGGCGTGGTTGGCCGCGGGCACACCGCAATAGATCGCCGCCTGCAGCAGCACTTCCTTGATTTCGTCGGCGCTGACGCCGTTGTTGCGCGCGGCGCGCACGTGCAGCTTGAACTCCTCGTCGTGGCCGCGCGCCACCATCATCGCCAGGGTCAGCAGCGAGCGCGTGTGCCGCGGCAGGCCCTCGCGGGTCCACACCGTGCCCCAGGCGGTACGGGTGATGAACTCCTGGAATTCCTCGGTGAACGGCGTGCGCGCGGCCAGCGAGCGGTCGACGTGGGCATCGCCGAGCACCGCGCGGCGCACCTGCAGGCCGGCGGCGTAGCGTTCGTTCTCGTCCATCGGGTCGACTCCTGAAACGTGGGGAAAGGCGGGCGTTGGCTACTGCAGCAGGAAGCGCAGCAGCGCGTCGTTGAAGGCGTGCGGCGACTCGACGTTGCACAGGTGGCGGCCGTGCACCTCGGCATCCTCGCCCTGCGCCACCTGCGCGGCGATGGCCTGCAGATCGGCCGGCGGACACACCGGATCGTCGTGCCCGGCCACGGCCAGCACCGGCACGCCGATCTCGCCCAGGCGCGCGCGGAAGTCGGCCTCGGCCAGCGCCTGGCAGCAGCCGATGTAGGCCTGCGCATCGGTGGCGCGGAAGCTGTCCAGGATCGCCTCGACGGTCGCCGGCTGCGCCTCGGCGAAGGCCGGGGTGAACCAGCGCGTGCGGGTGCCTTCGCACAGCGGCGCCAGGCCCTCGGCGCGCACCTGCTCGATGCGCGCCTGCCAACTCTCGGCGCTACCGATTTTGGCCGCGGTGGCGCACAGGGTGAGGCTGAGCAGGCGCTCGCCCGCGTACAGGCCCAGCCACTGCCCGGTTAGCCCGCCGATCGACAGGCCGCAGAAATGGCTGCGCTCGATCGACAGCGCATCCCAGAGCGCCACCACGTCGCCGCCGAGGTCGGCGATGGCATAGGGCGCCGGCGGGGTGGTGGACGCGCCATGGCCGCGACGGTCGTAGCGCAGCACGCGGAAGTGCGGCGACAGCGCGGCAATCTGCGCGTCCCACATGTGCAGGTCGGTGCCGAGCGAGTTGCACAGGGTCAGCCACGGACGGCCTTCGCTGCCGTCGATGCGGTAATGCAGACGATGCGTGGGCAGGTCGAGGATCGGCATGGGCGGCGCTCGCAGGGAAAGTGGAAGGGGCCGTCGCGGCATGGAACCGCGCGGCACCGGCAAGTCTAGAACGTGGCGCCGACGCTGCGGCAGACAGGCACGGCGCGACGGCTCACGCGCGCGCCTGCGCGGCGAGCACGCGCTCGATCCACACCGTCGCCATGCCGCGCCAGCTGTCGCTGGCGAACAGCGCATCCAGTTGCGCCGGCGCCAGCACCGCGGTCACCTGCGGTTCCTCGGCCAGCACCGCGCGCAAATGCTGCTGCGTGGCCAGCGCGCGGCGCACCGCGGTTTCCACCAGCGCGTGCGCGGCAGTCTTGCCCAGATGCGCGGCCAGGGTCACCGCCACCGCCTCGGCGTAGAGCAGGCCGCCATGGCTGTCCAGATGCGCGGCCATGCGCGCGCGGTCCAGCTCCAGGCCCTCGATCAGCACCCGCACCTGGGCCAGGCTGCCGGCGCTCAGGCGCACCAGTTCCGGCAAGGTTTCCCATTCGGCATGCCAGCCGCCGACGGCGCGCTCGTGTTCCTGCGGCAGCGCCGCGAACAAGGTCGCCAGCAAGCCCGGCGCGCGCGTGGCCGCGGCGATCGCGACCACGCAGCCGACCGGATTGCGCTTGTGCGGCATCGCCGAGGAGCCGCCCTTGCCCGCCGCGGCCGGCTCGAACGCCTCGGCCACTTCCGACTGCATCAGCAACGCGACGTCGCGGCCGATCTTGCCGAGGCTGCCAGCCAGCAGCGCGAACGCCGCGCCGATCTCGCCGATCCGGTCGCGCGCCGCATGCCAGGGCAGCGCCGGCAACGGCAGTCGCAATTCCTCGGCCAACGCCTCGGCCACGGCCAGGCCCTGCGACTGCAGCGCAGCCAGGGTGCCGGCGGCACCGCCGAACTGCAGCACCAACGCATCCTCGCGCAGCGCCTGCAGGCGCCGGCGGCTGCGCTGCAGCGCGTCCAGCCAACCCGCGGCCTTCAGCCCGAAGGTCACCGGCACCGCCTGCTGCAACAGGGTGCGCCCGGGCAGGCCGGTGTCGCGCTCGCGCTGCGCCAACGCCGCCAGCGCCGTGCACAGCGCGTCCAGTTGCGCTTCCACGTGGTCGAGCGCGGCGCGCAGTTGCAGCACCGCGCCGCTGTCGATGATGTCCTGGCTGGTCGCGCCCCAGTGCACCCAGCGCGCCGCCGCTTCGTCGGTGGCGGCGACCTGCGCGGTGAGCGCCTTGACCAGAGGGATCGCTGGATTGCCGGCCAGCGCGGTGGCGGCGGCGAGCGCCGGCAGGTCGTAGTGTGCGGCATCGCAGGCGGCGGCGATCGGCGCCACCGCGTCGGCCGGGATCACGCCGCAGCGTGCCTGCGCGCGCGCCAGCGCCGCTTCCACGTCGAGCATGGCCTGCAGGCGCGCGCGGTCGTCGAACAGCGCATCGACGGCCGGATCGCCGAACAGCGGACGCAACAGGGACTCGGAGACGCTCATCGGTTCGTAGGCGGTGGAGAGATCATGCAGCGTAACCGCTGCAGCCTGTGCGGGATGTCGCTGCGCTCAGTAGCGGAAGAACACGGTCTCGTGCTCCCCCTGCATGCGCACGTCCCACTGGTAGCGATTGGGCGCCAGCGGTTGCGCGACCAGGGTCGCGCGGCGCTCGGCCGGCACCTGCGCCAGGATCGCATCGCCGTCCAGATCGTCGTCGCCGAAGTACAGCCGGGTCGGCGCGGCGCGCAGCAGGCCGCGCATGAACACCAGCACCACCAGGTGCGGCGCCTGCAGGCCCTTGGGCCCGGCGACGCGGCCGGGCTTGACCGTGCGGAAGGCGAAGCGCCCCTGCGCGTCGGTCGGCACCCGGCCCCAGCCGTGGAAGGCCGGATCGTGGTCGCCGCGGCGCGGATCGGCGGCATGGTCGTAGATGCCGGCGGCATCGGCCTGCCAGATCTCCAGCAGCGCATCGCCGACCGGCACGCCGTTGCCGTCGAAGACGCTACCGACGATCTCCACGTGGGTGCCCTGCGCCTGCGCCGGCGCGATCTCGGTGCGGTACAGCGGCTCCAGCCCGATCCGGTAATAGGGGCCGACCGTCTGCGAAGGGGTTGCCTGGAAACTCATCGCCTCACTCCCAAGGGGTCTGCTTGCGTCCGCGCAGGACGATGTCGAAACGGTAGCCCAGCGCGAACTCGTTGGCGGTGGTCTCCCAGTCGAACGCGGAGACCATGCGCTCGCGCGCCTTCGGGTCCTCCACGCAGTTGAAGATCGGGTCGAACGCCAGCAGCGGATCGCCGGGGAAATACATCTGCGTGACCAGGCGCTGGCCGATGCCGTCGCCGTGCAGCGAGAAGTGGATGTGCGCCGGGCGCCATGCGTTGTAGTGGTTGCGCCACGGATACGCGCCCGGCTTGATGGTGGTGAAGCGGTAACGGCCGTGATCGTCGGTCAGCACCTGGCCGGTGCCGGTGAAGTTGGGATCCAGCGGCGCGTCGTGCTGGTCGCCGGCATGCAGATAGCGGCCGGCGGCGTTGCACTGCCAGACCTCGACCACGCTGTTGCGCACCGGCTTGCCGTTCTCGTCGAGCAGGCGTCCGCTGACGATGATGCGCTCGCCCAGCGGCGCACCGGGGAAGCCGGCGGTGAGATCGGCGGCGTGTTCGCCCAGGGTGGTGCGGTCCAGGGTCGGGCCGGTGGCCTCGGACAGGGTCAGCGGGATCGCGATCGGATCGCGGGTCGGGCCGCGGGCGCCGGTGGAGGCGTAGGGCGGGTGCAGGTAGGCCGGCTGCGTCCCGGGGTACGGGCGCCGATAGCCGAGCAGGGGATCGATGGGGGTGTCGTCGCGCATCGTGCGGTCTCGCTGGCTCCGCGTGGAGCCGGTTGGCTGGAGGAATGATGCAGGCGTGCGGGGCGCAGCGTCGATGGGGCGAGCGGCTACAGCCGCTCGATCGCCAGCGCCACGCCCTGGCCGACGCCGATGCACATGGTCGCCAGACCGCGGCGGCCACCGCTGGCCTCAAGCTGGCGCAGCAGGGTCAGGGCGAGGCGCGCACCGCTCATGCCCAGCGGATGACCGAGTGCGATCGCGCCGCCGTTGGCGTTGACGTGCGCGGCATCGTCGGCGACGCCGAGTTCGCGCAGGCAAGCCAGGCCCTGCGCGGCAAACGCCTCGTTGAGTTCGATCGCATCGAAGTCGCCGATGGACAGCCCCAGCCGCGCCAGCAGCTTGCGCGTGGCAGGCACCGGGCCGATGCCCATGTAGGCCGGCTCCACGCCGGCGCTGGCGAAGCCCAACACGCGGGCGCGCGGGGTCAGGCCAAGCGCCTGCACCTGTGCGTCGCTGGCCAGCAGCAGCGCGGCGGCGCCATCGTTGATGCCCGAGGCATTGCCGGCAGTGACCGTGCCGGGCTGGCGGAAGATCGGCTTGAGCCTGGCCAGCGCCTCAAGGGTGGTGTCGGCGCGCGGATGCTCGTCGGCACTGACTTCGACGGTCTCGCCACGCTTCCTGCCCGGCGCGGTCACCGGCACGATCTCGCCGTCGAAGAAGCCGGCGGCCTGCGCGGCGGCGGTGCGCTGCTGGCTGCGCAGGGCGAAGGCATCCTGGTCCTCGCGCGAGATGCCGTAGCGTGCGGCCACGTTCTCGGCGGTCTCGCCCATCAGCTCCACGCCATACAGTTGCTGCAGCTTCGGATTGACGAAGCGCCAGCCCATGGTGGTGTCTTCGAGCTGCTGGTTGCGGGCGAAGGCGCTGTCGGCCTTGCCCATCACCCACGGCGCGCGCGACATCGACTCGACGCCGCCGGCGATGGCCAGGCCCAGCTCGCCGGCGCGGATGCCGCGCGCGACGGTGCCGATGGCATCCAGGCCGGAACCGCACAGGCGGTTGACCGTGCTGCCCGGCACGCCGAACGGCAGGCCCGCCAGCAGCAGGCTCATGCGCGCGACATTGCGGTTGTCCTCGCCGGCCTGGTTGGCGCAGCCCAGGTAGACGTCGTCGAGTTGCGCCGGATCCAGTTGCGGCTGCCGCGCCAGCAGCGCCTGCAGCGGCACTGCGCCGAGGTCGTCCGCACGCACCCCGGCCAGGGCGCCGCCGTAGCGGCCGATCGGCGTGCGAATGCCGTCGATGATGTAGGCCTCGTTCATGCCGCCTCCGTGGAATCGGCCAGGGTCAGCGCCAGCCCGGTGGCCTGGCGCAGGTCGTCCAGGCTCACGTCCTCGACCAGTTCGAGCACGCGCGCGCCGTCCGGCCCGAGCGCGAACACGCCCAGGTCGGTGTACACGCGCGAGACGCAGCGCAGCCCGGTCAACGGATAACTGCAGGCGTTCACCAGCTTGGGCTCGCCGCGCTTGGTCAGCAGTTCCATCATCACGTAGACCTGCTTGGCGCCGATCGCCAGATCCATCGCGCCGCCGACCGCGGGGATCGCATCGGCCGCGCCGGTGCTCCAGTTGGCCAGGTCGCCGTGCACCGACACCTGGAACGCGCCGAGCACGCACACGTCCAGGCGCCCGCTGCGCATCATCGCGAACGAGTCGGCGTGGTGGAAATAGCAGCCGCCGGTCAGCAGCGTCACCGGCTGCTTGCCGGCGTTGATCAGGTCCAGGTCCTCCTGCCCAGGCGGCGGCGCCGGCCCCATGCCGAGCAGGCCGTTCTCGCTGTGCAGGAAGATCTCCTTGTCCGCCGGCAGGAAGTTGGCCACCGCGGTCGGCAGGCCGATGCCCAGGTTGACGTAGGCACCCTCGGGGATGTCGCGCGCCACCCGTGCGGCCAGCGCGTTGCGGTCGATGCCGCGGCCGGTCAATGCGTGCATGCGCCCTCCTGTGCGGTGGCCACCGCCACCACGCGTTGCACGAAGATGCCCGGCGTCACCACCGCTTCCGGATCCAGCGCGCCGAGTTCCACCACTTTCTCCACCTGCACGATCGCGCAGGTCGCGGCCATCGCCATCAGCGGGCCGAAGTTGCGCGCGGTCTTGCGGTACACCAGGTTGCCCCAGCGGTCGCCGTGGTGCGCCTTGATCAGCGCGAAATCGGCGCGGATCGGATACTCCAGCACGTAGTGGCGGCCGTCGATCTCGCGGGTCTCCTTGCCGGCGGCCAGCTCGGTGCCGTAGCCGGTCGGGGTGAAGATCGCACCCAGGCCGTTGCCGGCCGCGTGGATGCGCGCGGCCAGGTTGCCCTGCGGCACCAGCTCCAGTTCCAGCTCGCCGGCGCGGTAGGCCGCGTCGAAGTGCTGCGAGTCGCTCTGCCGCGGGAACGAGCACACGATCTTGCGCACGCGCTTGTGCTTGATCAGCGCGGCCAGCCCGGTCTCGCCGTTGCCGGCGTTGTTGTTGACGATGGTCAGCTCGCGCGCGCCCTGCGCGATCAACGCATCGATCAGCGCATCGGGCATGCCCGCAGTACCGAAGCCGCCGATCATCACCGTCGCGCCATCGTGGATGTCGGCCACTGCGTCGGCGCACGAAGCCAGGGTCTTGTCGATCATCGGCGCCGCTCCACCGTCGCCGGCCGCGGGCGCAGCGCGCGTCGGCGCAAGCGCATTACAAGGTCTGCCACGACATCCTCCTCCAGGTCGCTCCGGGAGGCCACGTTAGGCCGGCACTGACGGGCGGTCAATCCGATTATCGGATGCATTGTTCGATAAACGAACAATTTAACGATGCGGCAACGGCACGCCGACCCATCCCTGTTGTATACATTCGGCCATCGCCGCATCTCGGGCGATGGCGTGAAGGCAGCGCTAGCTCGCCCTCCGCCCGCAACACGCAAGGATCTTCCCCAGCCTGTTGTATACACAATCGAGGTCGCCGCCATGCAGTCGTCCACTCCGGCATTTCCGCTCAATGCCTGGTACGCCATCGCCTGGGATCACGAGGTCAAGCACGCGCTGCTGCCGCGCAAGGTGTGCAACTTGGACATCGTGCTGTACCGCACCAGCAGCGGCCGCGTCGCCGCGCTCGAGGACGCCTGCTGGCATCGGCTGGTGCCGCTGTCGCTGGGCCGGCTGCGCGGCGACGACGTGGTCTGCGGCTACCACGGCCTGGTCTACGACGCGAACGGGCGCTGCGTGCACATGCCCTCGCAGGACACGATCAATCCGTCCGCCTGCGTGCGCCGCTTCCCCACCGTGGAGCGGCACCGCTACGTCTGGGTATGGCCGGGCGATGCGGCGCTGGCCGATCCCGCACTGGTGCCGGACCTGCACTGGAACGACGACCCGGCCTGGGCCGGCGACGGCCGCACCATCCACGTCAAGTGCGACTACCGGCTGGTGCTGGACAACCTGATGGACCTGACCCACGAGACCTTCGTGCATGGCTCCAGCATCGGCCAGGACGAGGTCGCCGAGGCGCCGTTCGACGTGGTCCACGGCGAACGCAGCACGGTGGTCTCGCGCTGGATGCTGGACATCGACCCGCCGCCGTTCTGGGCCTGGCAGATCGAACATGCGCACGGCTACCGCGGCAAGGTCGACCGCTGGCAGATCATCCGCTTCGAGGCCCCCTGCACCATCGCCATCGATGTGGGCGTGGCGGTGGCCGGCAGCGGCGCGCCGCAGGGCGACCGCTCGCGCGGGGTCAACGGCTACGTGCTCAACACCATCACCCCGGAAACCGATCGCACGTGCCACTACTTCTGGGCATTCGCGCGCAACCATTCGTTGCACGAGCAGTCGATCACCACGCGCCTGCGCGACGGCGTCAGCGGTGTGTTCGGCGAGGACGAGCTGATCCTGGAAGCGCAGCAGCGCGCCATCGACGCGCATCCGGACCACGTGTTCTACAACCTCAACGTCGATGCCGGCGGCATGTGGGCACGGCGGCTGATCGAGCGCATGGTCGCCGCCGAGCAGCGCAACCAGGACCTGCAGCTGCGCATGGTCGGATGAACCGCCGCCAGGATCCCGGAGCCACCGCCATGTCCGCCGCGCATCCGTTCCGCTCCAGTGCCGCGCAGACCACCCGCGCCCTGCTGGAAGTGCGCGAGCTGATCCTGGCCGGCGCCCTGCCCGCCGGCGAGCGCCTGTCCGAGGTCGCGCTGGTGGAGCGCCTGGGCGTCTCGCGCACGCCGGTGCGCGCCGCCCTGCAGCGACTGGCCGAGGAAGGCCTGGTGCAGCCGCTGCGTGGCGGCGGCTACGCGGTGCAGGCGTTCGACGAGGCCGATGTGGACGACGCCATCGAACTGCGCGGCACCCTGGAAGGGCTGGCCGCGCGCCGCGCGGCCGAGCGCGGTGCCGAGCCGGCCTTGCTGGCGCGGGCGCAGGCGTTGCTGGCGCAGATCGACGCCGTCCTGGCGGCGCGACCGCTGAGCGAGGAGGCCTTCGCCCGCTATGTCGATTGCAACGCGCAATGGCATGCCCTGTTGTTCGAGATGGCCGGCAGCGCGCTGCTCTCACGCGAGTTCGCGCGCGTCGCGCAGTTGCCGTTCGCCTCGCCGAGCAGCTTCGTACTCGAACGCGGCCAGGCCGCCACTGTACTGTCGATCGCGCAGGACCAGCAC
This sequence comes from Xanthomonas sp. SHU 166, assembly GCF_000364685.1. Classification (NCBI taxonomy): domain Bacteria; kingdom Pseudomonadati; phylum Pseudomonadota; class Gammaproteobacteria; order Lysobacterales; family Lysobacteraceae; genus Xanthomonas; species Xanthomonas sp. SHU 166. The sequence goes on along the minus strand of NZ_AQOJ01000090.1, from coordinate 6,013 downwards.
CGTCAGGTGCTGGACGCGATCGTGCGCCGCGAAGGCGCGCGCGCCGAAGCCTTGATGCGCGAACACGCGCGGCTGGCGCAGCGCAACGCCCACCACGCCCTGCACGACCAGAACGCGCTGGGCCAGATCCCCGGCAGCCGTCTGCTGCGGCGCCGCCCACCCGCCTGATCGCAGCGCACAGACGCCCGTCTCCCCTTCCCGCCTGCCGGACCCCGCCATGCGCAAAGACACCCAGTGGACCACCGCCCGCGTCGTCGCCGTCGCCACGCCGTGCCAGGACGTGCGCGAGATCGTGCTCGATCCCGGTCGCGCCAGCCGCTCCTTTAGCGTGGGCAGCCACCTCGACGTGCGCGTGCGCATCGGCGAGGCCTGGCACGAGCGCTCCTACTCGCTGGTCGGCGAGCCCGCCGCAGACGGCCACTACCGCATCGCGGTGCGCGCGGTGCCAGGTAGCCGCGGCGGGTCGCGCGCGATGTGGACGCTGGCGCCAGGCGACCCACTGGAGATTTCCTCGCCCAACAACCACTTCGCGCTGGACGAGACCGCCGAGCACATCGTGCTGGTCGCCGGCGGCATCGGCATCACCCCGATCCTGGGCATGGCGCAACGGCTGGCGCGCGGGCGCATCCCGTTCCAGGTGCTCTACGCCGGCCGCAGCCGCGCCAGCATGGCCTACCTGGAGCATCTGCAGGATCTGCTGGGCGAGCGCCTGCAGTTGTTCTGCCCGGAGCATCTGGGTCAGCTCGAGCTGGCCGCGCAGATCGCGCAGTGGCCACGCAACGCCGACGTCTACGCCTGCGGCCCGCTGCCGCTGCTGGACGAACTGCGGCAGCGCTGGCGCGACGACGGCCGCGCGCGTGCACGCCTGCATTTCGAGACCTTCGGCAACAGCGGCAACGCACCGGCGCAGCCGTTCGTGGTGCAGGTGCCGGCGCTGGGCAAGACCGTGCAGGTCGCCGAGAACGAATCGCTGCTGGACGCGCTGAGCGCGGCCGGCGTGGAAGTCATGGCCGACTGCCGCCGCGGCGAATGCGGCCTGTGCGTGGTCGAGGTGCTGGACGCGGCCGCCCCGCTGGACCACCGCGACGTGTTTCTCAGCGACGAGCAGCGCCACAGCAACCGCAAGCTGTGCGCTTGCGTTTCGCGCGCGCTCGGCGGCAGCGTCAGCATCGACACCGGCTACCGCGCCGACGCGTTCTGACGCCTGCGCGCATTCCCCTCGCAGCGCGCAGGTGCCGTCCACGCGGGTGGACGGCACCTGCCAGCGATCAACGCGCGCGACGCGACCTCACTTGGTCGCCGCGTCCCAATGCTCCTGGATCTTGCCGTTCTGGATGCGGAACATGTCGAACCAGGTAGTCGTGTAAGTCTTGCTGGCGTCCTTGGGATCGGGCAGCGTGCGCACCGACACCAGGGTCACGTAGTCGCCCTCGGCCAGGATCGCCACCAGCGGCAACTGCACCCGCGGCTGGATCGGCGTCGGCTTGACGAAGGAGGTCAGGAACGCCAGGAACGCATCGCGGCCATTGGCCACATTCGGGTTGTGCTGGATGTAGTCCTTGGCCATGTACATCGGCGCATATTCGGTGTGCCCGGCTTCGAACACGATGCGCCAGAAGTCGTAGACCAGGCGCTTGTTGGCGGTGGTGCGCCAGTCCTCGCCGTGCAGCAGCTGCGCGTGGTTGGGATTGGCGGTGACCGCGGTCTGCGCGAACGCGGACGCGACGGGAAGCGCAAGCAGCAGCGCCAGCAGACAGGCCTGAAAACGGATCTTCATGGAAGACGCTCCGATGGGGGAACAGGGGGAATGCGCAGTGCCGCTGCGCTACCGCGATGCGCGGCAACGTCGGCACCGGCGCGGCTGCAGCGTAGCAACGCGCCGTGCCTGCGCGAGGCGGGAAATCGCGAAAAGCACGCGAATTTACCGGCTTTTTTCCTGGTCTGGGAGAATCGCCACAGTTACCTCGACCTCAGAAATGGCGCGACCGCCACGCACCTAAATGTTCGTATGTAGGGCATGGCGCAGCGACGCGCTGACGGTCAACACCGTCATCGATAGGCTCATTTGATCGCCGTCATCGATCGCAACGATCGACGGCTCTTCTGTCGAGAATGGGGCGAGTAATTCTGGATTGGAAGAACGCGGAGACGCGCACGATCGACGAGCGCAGAGAGATTGGGACGCGCCTTAGCGAATCGACAATCCCGATTTCCAGGCTTTCCAGCAGCCGAATGGCTGATCATCCCAGCCCTAAACCGCCAACGGCAATCCCGCGTAGTTCTCGGCAATGGTCGCGCGGCCGGCGGCACTGCCGAGCAGGTAGTCCAGTTCCGCATCGTGCAGGCGGCGGCTGAACGCGTCCTCGTCCGGAAAGCGGTGCAGCATCGTAGTCATCCACCAGGAAAAGCGCTCGGCCTTCCATACGCGCTGCAGGGCCAGTTCCGAGTAGCGCTGCAGCGGCGCGTCGCTGCGCTCCTGCTGCGCCTGCGCGAACAGGTGCGCGAGCAGGCCGACGTCGCCGGCAGCGAGGTTCAGGCCCTTGGCGCCGGTCGGCGGCACGATGTGTGCGGCATCGCCGGCCAGGAACAGGCGGCCGTACTGCATCGGTTCGGCGACGTAACTGCGCAGCGGCGCGATGCTCTTCTCCAGCGACGGACCGGTGACCAGCGCCTGCGCCACGTCGTCGGGAAGACGCCGACGCAGCTCGTCCCAGAAGCGATCGTCCGACCAGTCCTCCACCCGCTCATCCGCCGGCACCTGCACGTAGTAGCGGGTGCGGGTGGGAGAACGCATGCTGCACAGCGCGAAACCACGCGCATTGCGCGCATAGATCAGTTCGTCGGCCACCGGCGGAGTGTCGGCCAGCACGCCCAGCCAGCCGAACGGATAGATCCGCTCGTACACACGCAGCACCTCGGCCGGGATCGCGCGGCGGCTGACCCCGTGGAAGCCGTCGCAGCCGACCACGTAGTCGCAATCCAGGCGCTGCGTGGCGCCATCCTGCACGAAGCTCAGCCACGGCTGCAGCCCGGCGATGTCGTGCAACTGCACATCCTCGACGGAATAGAGGGTGGCAGCGCCGGCAGCGCGGCGTGCGTCCATCAGGTCGCGGGTCACTTCGGTCTGGCCGTAGACGGTGACCGCACGGCCACCGGTCGCCGCACTCAGTTCGATGCGTTCGCGGCGCTGCTCCAGCGCCAGCTCGAAGCCATGGTGGACGATGCCTTCGCGCCGCATGCGCGCGCCGGCACCGGCGGCGCACAGCAGGTCGGCGGTGCCCTGCTCCAGCACGCCGGCACGGATCCGCGACAGCACGTGTTCCGGCGTCTGCCGCTCGACGATGACGGTGTCGATGCCGTGGCCGTGCAGCAACTGCCCGAGCAGCAGCCCGGCCGGGCCGGCGCCGACGATGGCGACCTGGGTACGCATACGTCCTCCGAAGGATGGGACAGACCCACAGTGTTCCGGTTGCGGCGTGCCGAGGACATGGATCATCGCGACCGATTCCGGTACTTTTCGCCGATGCCCCGCACTGCCTCCGCCGCTGTCGCGTCGCCCGCCACGGTCCCGGCCTTTCGCCTGTACGGCGAGACCGGCGACAGAGGGACATCGGACCTGTTGCACTGGGAATCCATCGCCGCGCGCAGCCGCCTGCACGACTGGCATATCCGCCCGCACCGCCACGGCGATCTGCTGCAACTGCTGTATCTGCAACGCGGCAGCGCCGGCCTGCACCTGGACGGAACGCAGCAGCGCCTGCGCGGGCCATGCCTGCTGCTGTTGCCGCCGCTGTGCGTGCACGGCTTCCGTTTCCAGCGCAACGTGCGCGGCCATGTCGTGACCGTGTCGGCGCCGCTGCGGCAGCGCCTGGCGGCGCAATGGCCGAATCTGGACGAAGCGCTGGCGCGGCCGCTGTGCCTGCCCGCCGGCGATCAGCAAGCGATGCTGGACGCCTGCTTCGCCGCCATCGCCGCCGAACACACACAGCACCGCCCCGGCCGCGAGCCGATGCTGCAGGCGCTGGTCACGCAGGCCTTGCTGTGGGCGGCACGCGGCGCGCTGGCGGATGCCCATCGCGATCCGCACGATGCCGACCGCGGCGCGCGCCACGTGCGCGCCTATACCGCGCTGATCGACGCGCATTACCGCGAGCATTGGCCGCTGGCCCGCTATGCCGACCGGCTCGGGCTGAGCCGCAGCCATCTCAACGCGCTGTGCCGGCGCCTGGCCGGCGCCTCGGCGCTGGAACTGTTGCAACGCCGGATCATGCTCGAGGCGCGGCGCAGCCTGGTCTACACCACCTTGACCGTGCAGCAGCTGGCCGAAGTCCTGGGTTATGCCGATGCGGCGTATTTCAGCCGCTGCTTCCGCCGGCATGCGGGATGTTCGCCGATCCAGTTCCGGCAGCGCGCGCAGGGGTGACACGACCCGCAGCCAGTACGGAGATCGCGGTGCGGTCGCTTTACTGTGGGAGGGACTTCAGTCCCGACGCGTGATCGATGATCGACCAGTCCCGCTTCGTTCGTCGCGGCTGAAATGGCGAGTCACCGCAGAAGCGTCGGGACTGAAGTCACTCCCACAATGCAGTGTCGGCGCCGGTGCCGGTGCCAGGGCCCTATTGGCCGCGCGTAGCTCAACACGCACGCAACGGAACAATCATCTCTCCGGCAATCAATGCATCCACGAGCACAACCGGGCGCCACATCGACGCCCGGCGACGTGTCCTCAGAACGGATACTGCGGCGCGCTGTCCTGGATCGTCACCCACTGCCAGTGCGTGTACTGGCCCCAGTCGGCCGGGCCGCCCATGCTGGTGCCGTTGCCGGAGGCACCGGTGCCGCCGAACGGGTTGGTGACTTCGTCGGCCACGGTCTGGTCGTTGATGTGCAGCAGGCCGGTGTGCAGGCGCTCGCCCAGCGCCATCGCGCGGCCGACCGACGCCGACAGGATGCCGGCGGACAGGCCGTACTCGGTCTGGTTGGCCAGCGCCACCGCCTCGTCGTCGCTGTCGAACGCGATCACGTTGGCGACCGGGCCGAACACTTCCTCCTCGAACGCCGGCATGCCCGGCTGCACGTTCGACAACACCGTGGCCGCATAGAACAGGCCCTCGTGGGTGCCGCCGGCCTCGACCACGGCGCCCGCCGCCACCGAGGCATCGACCACGTCCTTGACGTGCTGCAGCTGGCGCTGGTCGATGATGGGGCCAAGCGCGACGTGTGCGGTCGCCGGGTCGCCGACCGGCAGGTGCCGTGCCTTCTCCGCCAGGCGCCGGATGAGTTCGGCGGCGATGCTGCGCTGGACCAGCACGCGACCGGTGGCCATGCAGATCTGGCCCTGGTGGAAGTACGCGCCGAAGGCGATCGCCGACACCGCCTTGTCCAGGTCGGCATCCTCGAGCACGATCAACGAGTTCTTGCCGCCCAGTTCCAGCGCGGTCTTTTTCAGGTGCTTGCCGGCCAGTTCGCCGATACGGCGGCCGGCGGCGGTGGAACCGGTGAACGCGATCATCGGCACGCCCGGCGCTTCGACCAGCGCCTGGCCGGCATCCGCGCCGCCTGGCAGCACGTGCAGCAGGCCCTTCGGCAGGCCGGCCTGCTGCAGCACCTCGGCGATGACGAAGCCGCCGGCGTACGGCGTACGCGGATCCGGCTTGAGCACCACCGCGTTGCCGACCGCCAGTGCCGGCGCCGCCGAACGCAGCGACAGCACCAGCGGGAAGTTGAACGGCGAGATCACCCCGACCACGCCCAACGGCAGGCGTCGCGCCAGGCTCAGCCGGCCCGGCGCGGTCGGCAGCACCTGGCCCTGCGCCTGCAGCGGCATCGCCGCGGCCTGCTGCAGCAGCACGATCGCCTCGCGCACCTCGTGCTCGCCCTTGGGCAGGATGCCGCCGGTCTCGCGGGCGATCAGCGCCGCGGCCGCGGCCGCATGCTGCTGCAATACCTGCGCGGCACGATGGAACACGGCCGCGCGCTCGCGCGGCGGCGTGGCCGCCCAGGCGCGCTGCGC
>NZ_AQOJ01000089.1:0-2577 GCF_000364685.1 Xanthomonas sp. SHU 166 | reverse complement strand
CGCGACGTGCTGGGCCGCCACACGCCCGCGGCGCCGTCGGCCACGGTGACCCCGCTGCGCGGCACCGCGGCGACGGCTTGGAGCCGCACCCAGCCGTTCGCCGCCGAGGTGCTGGCCAACCAGCCGATCAGCGGCCGCGACTTCAAGGGACCGCGCTACGCCGCGCACGGCCCGGCCGACAAGGACGTACGCCACCTGGAGCTGTCGCTGGCCGGCAGCGGCCTGCACTACGAACCCGGCGATGCCCTGGGCGTGCGCCATCGCAACCCGCCTGCGCTGGTCGAGGCGGTGTTGACCGCGACGCGACTGGACGGTCACGCCGAGCTCACCGCCGATGGGCAGACACTGTCCCTGTACGAGTGGCTCAGCGGCCACCGCGAACTGACCCGGGCCTCGCGCCCGTTGCTCAGCGCGGTCGCCGAACGCGCCGGCGCGACCGCGCTGACCGAGCTGCTCGACCCCACCCAGACCGCCGGCCTGGCGGCGCTGCTCGCCGATCACCAAGTGATCGACGTGCTGCGTCGCTGGCCGGCGGATTGGGACCACGCCGCGCTGCTGCAGGCGCTGCGGCCGATGGTCCCGCGCCTGTACTCGATCGCCTCTAGCCGCAAGCGGGTCGGCGACGAAGCCCACCTCACCGTCGACGTGCTGGCCTACGACGCGCACGGCCATGCCCACGGCGGCGCCGCCAGCGGCTATTTGGCCGCCCTGGCCGAAGGCGACAGCGCCCCGGTCTACATCGAGCCCAACGAACGCTTTCGGGTGCCGGCCGACGCCAGCCGCGACATCCTGATGATCGGCCCCGGCACCGGCGTGGCGCCGTTCCGCGGCTTCGTGCAGGAGCGCGCCGAGAGCGGCGCCAGCGGCCGCAACTGGCTGTTCTTCGGCGCCCGCCACTTCAACCGCGACTTCCTCTATCAGGCCGAATGGCAACAGGCGCTGCGCAGCGGCGAACTGCACCGGCTGGACCTGGCGTTCTCGCGCGACGTGCAACCGCTGCGCGGGAACACCGCTCCTTCCAAGGTCTACGTGCAGCAGCGCCTGCGCGAACACGGCCGCGCGGTCTACGACTGGCTGCAGAACGGCGCGCACCTGTACGTATGCGGCGCCATCGCCATGGGCAAGGACGTGCACGCCACCTTGCTGCACATCGTCGCCGAACACGGCGCCCGCAGCCCCGAGGACGCCGCCGCCTACCTCAGCCAACTGCAGCGGGAGGGGCGGTATGCGCGTGATGTGTATTGAAGCTGAGAAACGGGAAACGGGAATCGGGAATGGGCAACGGCCGGCCTCGACGGGCTTTCCGTAATCCGACGCACCCGCTCTTGCCATTCCCTATTCCCCATTCTCGATTCCCTGCCCAATGTCCCACTCCATCGAAGACATCAAGCACCACAGCCAGCGCTTGCGCGGGTCGCTGCTGCAGAGCCTGGCCGATCCGGTCACCGGGGCGCTGCGCGAGGACGATCAGACGCTGATCAAGTACCACGGCAGCTACCAGCAGGACGACCGCGATCTGCGCGAGGAGCGGCGCCGGCAGAAGCTGGAGCCGGCCTACCAGTTCATGATCCGCACGCGCACCCCGGGCGGGGTGGTGGATCCGGCGCAGTGGCTCAAGCTCGACGCCATCGCCACCACCTACGGCAACCACTCGCTGCGCGTCACCACGCGCCAGGCGTTCCAGTTCCACGGGGTGATCAAGCGCGAACTGAAGGCGACCATGCAGGCGATCAACGCCGCGCTGATCGACACCCTGGCCGCCTGCGGCGACGTCAACCGCAACGTGCAGGTCGCCGCCAATCCGCTCGCCTCGCAGGCGCACGCCACGCTCTACACCGACGCCGCGCGCGTGTCCGAACACCTGCTGCCCAATACCCGCGCCTACTACGAGATCTGGCTGGACGAGGAACAGATCGCCGGCAGCGGGCAGGAGGAGGAGCCGATCTACGGCAACGCCTACCTGCCGCGCAAGTTCAAGATCGGTTTCGCGCTGCCGCCGGTCAACGACGTGGACGTGTTCGCCAACGATCTGGGCTTCATCGGCGTGCTCGACGCCGACGGCACGTTGGTCGGCTACAACGTCAGCCTCGGCGGCGGCATGGGCGCCAGCCATGGCGATGCGGAGACCTACCCGCGCGTGGCCAACGTGGTCGGCTTCATCGACCGCGCGCAGTTGCTCGATGTCGCTACCGCGGTGGTCACCACCCAGCGCGACCTGGGCAACCGCACCGTGCGCAAGCGCGCGCGCTTCAAGTACACCATCGACGACCACGGCCTGGAGACGGTGCTGGCGGAGATCGAGCGCCGTGCCGGCGTGCGCCTGCAGCCCATGCGCGACTTCGCCTTCGAGCACAACGGCGACCGCGCCGGCTGGCAGGCTGGCGAGGACGGCCGCTGGCACCTGACCCTGTCGCTGCCGGCCGGGCGCATCGCCGACCATGCCGACGGCGCGCAGCACCTCAGCGGCCTGCGCGCGATCGCCACGCAGCTGCGCGACGCCGGCGACGGCGCGCACTTCCGCATGACCGCGAACCAGAACCTGGTGATCGCCGGCGTTCCCGCGGCGCAACGCGAGGC
>NZ_AQOJ01000088.1:0-4384 GCF_000364685.1 Xanthomonas sp. SHU 166 | reverse complement strand
CGCAGTGCCGTGTCCTTGCGCAGCCGCGCTGGTCGCGGTGCCGGCCGGCAGCGCCGTGGCGCCCATCGGCCGGAACGCCAGCATGCGCAGCAGCGCCATCTCGAACCCGGCGCGCGGGCTCGGCGCCAGGTACAGGTCGCGGCGACCGTTCAGTGCCATCTGGTACCAAAGCTGCACGATCTCCGGCCGCAGGCGCTCGGCCAGCGGCGCGGGGTCCAGGCCATCCAGCGCCGGCGTGGCCGCGCCCGGCACCAGCTGCCGCACCTGGATGCGGTGCAGGGCCTCGGCCAGCGCCTCCAGCACCCCGCCCCAGTCGGGCGAGAACTCGGCCAGGCCGGCCACCACCTGCAGCAGCCGCTGCCCGTCGGCATCGGCCAGCGCGTCCAGCATCGCCCCGACCTGGGTGCGATCGACCGTGCCCAGCATCGTCCGCACCACGTCGTCGCGCAGCGCACCGCCGGCATAGGCGATGGCCTGGTCGAGCAGCGACAGGCCGTCGCGCAGGCTGCCGTCGGCGGCCTTGGCCAGTTGCACGATCGCCGAGGCATCCACCTCGATCTGCTCGGCGGCCAGGATCTTGGTCATCTGCCCCTGGATCTGCTCCTCGTCCAGGCGCTTGAGGTTGAACTGCAGGCAGCGCGACAGCACCGTCACCGGCAGCTTCTGCGGGTCGGTGGTGGCGAGCAGGAACTTCACGTGCTCCGGCGGCTCTTCCAGGGTCTTCAGCAGCGCGTTGAACGCCGCCTTGGAGAGCATGTGCACTTCGTCGATCAGGTAGACCTTGAACTTGCCGCGCGAGGGCATGTACTGCGCGTTCTCGATCACCTCGCGCACGTCGTCCACACCGGTGTTGGACGCGGCGTCGATCTCCAGCAGGTCGATGTAGCGGCCGGCGTCGATGTCCAGGCAGGCCGCGCACTGGCCGCACGGGTCGGCACTGGTGCCCTGCTCGCAGTTCAGCGACTTGGCGAAGATGCGCGCGATGGTGGTCTTACCGACGCCACGGGTGCCGGTGAACAGAAAGGCGTGGTGCACCCGGCCGCTGTCCAGCGCGTTGGTGAGCGCGCGGACCACATGCTCCTGCCCCACCAGCTCGGCGAAACGCTTGGGGCGCCACTTGCGGGCGAGAACGAGATAGGACATCAGGCGACCGTCTTCATCTGAACCGCCATTGTGCCACGCCGGGCCATCGCGATCGTTCAGTCGCCCGGTCAGCCGCCGTCCCGACGCGCGCCGCCTCGGGCGCAGGGCTGCGTGCGACGATGAACAGGGCAAAGGTGACGCCGGTCAGCGCGACCGCGGCGGCTCGCCTTGTGAACGGCGGCCATGACGGCTAGAATTCCCGCCCTTGCCCGGACCGCATGGCCCGCGCAAGACCCGGAGAGGTGTCCGAGTGGTTGAAGGAGCACGCCTGGAAAGTGTGTAAGCGTCTAAACCGCGCTTCGGGGGTTCGAATCCCCCTCTCTCCGCCAGATTCGAATGCGCTTCCCTCGCAGAGTTGCTCCGCCCATGGCGTAAGAACTCAAAGGGAAAGACCGCGCCACTGGCGCGGTTTCGTCTCTATGGTGGCCCCGTCGGCCCCTCGCGACGCTAGGTCGAAAACCCCGCCAGGGCCGGAAGGCAGCAACGGTATCGATCGACGCGGGCGCCGAGGTCAGCCGGCGGGGTTACCACCCTTCTACGACGACGAACGATCAGCCTAGATCTCGATCGCGCACGCCGCTATCCGCGCGACGACGCCTGCGCCTCCGGATGCAACCACCCCGCATCGCCCTCGCGGTAGCGTTCGCGCTTCCAGATCGGCACGCGCGCCTTGACCTCGTCGATGACGTAGCGGCAGGCGTCGAAGGCGGCGCCTCGGTGCGCGGCGACCACACCAACCCACACCGCCAGGTCGCCGATCGCCAGTTCGCCGACGCGGTGCACGCAGCGCAGGTCGAGGATGGCGAAGCGGGCCAGGGCCTCGTCGACGATGCGCTGGCCTTCGGCCTCGGCCAGTGCGGCGTAGGCCTCGTAGTGCAGGCCGTCGACCGCGCGGCCGTCGTTGTGGTCGCGCACCCAGCCTTCGAAGCTGGCATAGGCGCCGGCCTGGGCGTGCGCCAGCGGGGCGCGCAGCGTGGCGATGTCGAGCGGTCGGTCGGCCAGCCGGAAACGCGGTTCGGTGGACATGGCTCAGCCTCCCGAAACCGGCGGGATGAACACCACTTCGCTGCCGTCGCGCACCGCCTCGTCCCAGCCGACGAAGGCGCTGTCCACCGCCACCCGCAAGCGATCCAGCGGCCAGCGCAGGCCATGGCGCGCGTCGAGTTCGGCATACAGCGCGCGCAGGTTCGGCGCATCGGTATGCACCTGTTCGCGTTCCAGGCCCGCGGCCTCGCGCAGGCTGGCGAAGTACAGCACGCTCACCTGGACGCTCATGCCACGCTCCCGACGTCGCGCTTGCCGCCACGCTTGCCGACCAGCCGCACCGGGCCGATGGTCATCGCGTGGGTCAGCGCCTTGCACATGTCGTACACGGTCAGCGCGGCGACGCTGGCGCCGGTCAGCGCCTCCATCTCCACGCCGGTGCGGTGCACGGTGCGCACCGTGCATTCGATGCCCAGCACCTGCGGCGAGCGCCAGTCGATGGCGAAGCGGCAGCCGTCGATCGGCAACGGATGGCAGAACGGAATCAGTTCGTGGGTGCGCTTGACCGCCATCGTGCCGGCGATCACCGCGGTGTCGACGATGCCGCCCTTGGCGCTGCGCAACGCGTCGGCGCGCAACTGCGCGGCCACGCGGGCGGGGAAGCGCACCTGCGCCTCGGCCACCGCCACACGCGCGGTGGCGGCCTTGGCGGAGACGTCGACCATGGTCGGCAATCCCTGCGGGTCCAGATGGGTCAGCGCCGGCGCGGCGGCGCGCGCGGACGTGGCGGAGGTCTTCTTGGTCATGGATTGCGCTGCCGCTCCCACGGCGCGATCTTCAAGCGCCGCCGGGGATCGGCGTGCCTTGGTGGAACAGCATGCGCCATTGGCCGTCGCGATACCGCCAAAGCGAACTGCGCAGCGCCTGCCGCGACGGCTCGCCACCGCCGCTGCGCTCGCTGCGATAACACAGGTGCGCCAACTCCGGTTCCAGCAGCTGCACATCGATGTCGAATGCACAGTAGCGAAATGCGCCCGACTCAGCCGGTAACGCCTGGAGCACCGCCGGCTTGTCGAAGCAGCGGCCGGAGGCACCGAACTCGACGAAGGCGTCGTCGAGCAGTTCCGCCACGCGCGCCGCTGAGGCACGCACCGCCGGTTCCAGCAATTCCAGTTCCAGCGCGACCAGCGCACGTTGCACGGCGGTGTCCATGGCTCAACCGCCGATCAGGAACATTTCGACGTGCTTGCCGCGCGTGGCGGTCGCCGCGCCGCGCAGTTCGCTGTAGCGATCGTCGCGGCGTTCCCACAGCGCACGCACGCGCTCGGCCAGCGCCTCCTCGCCACTCGCCAGTGCCGGCCGCAAATCGGTGCCCTCGCCCGCGAACAGGCAGGTGTAGAGATGGCCATCGGCGGACACGCGGGCGCGGTGGCAATCGCCGCAGAACGGCGTACTGACCGATGTGACGAAGCCGATCTCGCCGCCGCCGTCGACGAAGGCATAGCGCGCGGCGACCTCGCCCGGGTAGTGCGGCGCCAGCGCCTGCAGCGGCCAGCGCGCGGCGATGCGGTCGCGCAGTTCGGCAGCCGGCACCACCCGCTCGCGGCGCCAGGCGTTGCAGGTGCCCACGTCCATGTATTCGATGAAGCGCAGCACATGGCCGCTGCCGCGGAAATGCGCCAGCAACGGCAGCACCTGGTCGTCGTTGATGCCGCGCTGGACCACGCAATTGAGCTTGACCGGCCCCAGCCCGGCCGCGACCACCGCGTCGATGCCCTCCAGCACCTGCGCGATCTCGCCACGGTCACCGGACAACTTCCGGAACACCGTCGGCTCGATCGCATCCAGGCTGACCGTGACCCGGCGCAGGCCGGCCTCGCGCAAGGCCTGCGCATGCCGCGCCAGCAGCGCGCCGTTGGTGGTCATGGCCAGATCGTCCACGCCGGGGATGCGCGCCAGCCGCCGCACCAACTCGGGCAGATCGCGGCGCAGCAGCGGTTCGCCGCCGGTCAGGCGCAGCTTGTTGACGCCGTTGCGGACGAAGGCGCGGGCCACCGTCTCCAATTGCGCGAACGACAGCCGCGAAGCGGCGTCGAAGCCGTAATCGTCCGGCACCTTGTCGGCAGGCATGCAGTAGCCGCAGCGGAAGTTGCAGGCCTCGATCACCGACAGCCGCAGGTCGCGCAACGGCCGCCCGCGCCGGTCCGCCGGCGTCGCCGACGCGAGCGGCGGGCGCGGCAGCGCGTTCATCCCGCCG
>NZ_AQOJ01000087.1:0-4490 GCF_000364685.1 Xanthomonas sp. SHU 166 | reverse complement strand
CCTGCTAGGGGGTAAGACGGTATCTGCGGCGGCCATCCGCGACCGTTGCGCGATCGGCCGCAAAGAGTCTCCGGTGGATCGACAAAGCCCCGCGTCGCCGGCGTAGCTTCGGCATCGCATGCCATGCATAGGCCGTCCGTGCACGTCCACACGCCTGCACCGTTTCCGGCACACTTGGCGCCCCCGTTTCCGCATCGCCGAACGAGTCCGCCGCCATGCCCCAGCACGATCCAAGCGCCCTGTATCCCGACCACCTGCGCACCCTGACCCGACGCGCCGACGAAGCGCTGGCGCGCGGTGGCTTCGACCACCTGGTGGTCCCGAGCGGCAACCTGCACTACCAGGTGTTCGACGATCGCGACTATCCGTTCGCGGTGAACCCGCAGTTCAAGGCCTGGCTGCCGCTGACGCGGGTGCCGCACAGTTGGCTGGTGTACACGCCGGGGCGCCGTCCGCAGGTGATCTTCCACCAGCCGCGCGACTACTGGCACGTGGTGCCGGATGCGCCCCGCGGCTGGTGGGTGGACCACTGCGACATCCATCTGATCCGCACCCCGGACGAGGCGCTGGCGCTGCTGCCGGATGCCGCGCGCAGCGCGATCCTCGGCGAGCCGCAGAGCGCGCTGGGCGCCTACGTGCCGAACAACCCGCCGGCGGTGCTGGACTACCTGGAATACCACCGCGCCTACAAGACGCCGTACGAGCTGGCACTGATGCGCCAGGCGCAGCACTCGGCGGTGCGCGGCCATCGCGCCGCCGAGGCCGCGTTCCGCGACGGCCGCAGCGAGTTCGAGATCCACATGGCCTACTGCGCCGCGGTCGGCCAGGACGCGAACGAACTGCCGTACGGCAACATCGTGGCGTTGAACGAACACGGCGCCGTGCTGCACTACACCGAACTGCAGCGGCAGGCGCCGACGCCGCTGCGCAGCTTCCTGATCGACGCCGGCGCCTCGGCGCACGGCTACGCCAGCGACATCACCCGCACCTACGCCGCCGATCGCGACAGCGAGTTCCAGGCGCTGATCGACGCGGTGGACGCCGCGCAGCAGCGCATGGGCCAGCACGTGCGCGCCGGCGTCGACTACCGGCAACTGCACCTGGACGCGCACCTGGCGCTGATGGGCGTGCTGAAGGACGCCGGCGTGCTCACCGTGTCGCCGGAAACCGCGGTGGCCACCGGCGTCAGCGCTGCATTCTTCCCGCACGGCCTGGGCCACCCGATCGGCCTGCAGGTGCACGACGTCGCCGGTTTCGCCGCCAGCGACCGCGGCGGCCGCATCGAACGCCCCGACGGCCATCCCTACCTGCGCATGACCCGCACCCTGGAACCGGGCATGGTGGTAACGATCGAGCCGGGCCTGTACTTCATCGACATGCTGCTGGACGAGCTCAAGCAGGCCGGCCATGGCGGCAGCGTCGACTGGTCGCGCGTGGAGCAATTCAAGCCCTACGGCGGCATCCGCATCGAGGACGAAGTGGTGTGCACCGAGGACGCACCCGAGAACCTGACGCGGCCGGTGTTTGCGGCGGCGGCCTGAGCCGCCACCTCGATCACTTGCCGGTCAACGCGTACGGGCCGCGATTGAAGCTCATCGGGATCAGGTCGTAGCGGCGCTGCCCGGCGGCGGCCGGATACGGCGCGGTCTTGAAATCGCGTGCCAGCGCTTCAAGTCCACGTGCCGCGTTCGGCGAAGGCAGCGCCTCCAGCACCAGGGCGGACTCGGGACGTCCGCCCTGCGGATCGCCGCGCATCAGGAACAGGCTCAACGCCGGCGTGACCGGCAGATCCATCGGGCTGTCCAGCACGGTCTTGCGCCGTTGATTCTCGGCACGCGCAGTCAGCCCGCCAGCCTCCTCGCCATCCTGCGCCTGCAGCGCATCGAGCTGCGCGAACAGCATCCGGTCCAGGACCCGGCCCCACTGCACGCGAAATGCATTGAACCAGGACAGGCCGATCGCGTCGCGGTCGCCGCTCGGCATCGCCGCATAGCAGCGCTCCAGGAGGTAGGCATGGTAGGCGGTATCGCGATTGCGCTGACTGGGCCGCACACGGCGGCCTTCGATCTCGCGCGCCCGCGTGGTGAACTCGCGGTCCAGCGCCACCCAGCCCTGCGCCCATTGCAGCGCCGGCTTGGCATTGCCGGCGGACAGTTCCAGCTCGGCCAGCGACGCCAACGCGAGCAGCGGGCAGCGCGGCATGCCCAGGCAGCGCTCCAGCCAGTAGCGAGCCGTGTCCAGGTCGCGCGGCACCAGATGCGCCGGATGCGCCTCGCCATTGCGGTAGAGCACGCCCAACACGTACGCCGAGGCGCCATCGCCCTTCCCCGCCAGCGCGACGACCTGCGCCAGCATCTGCGCGCGGGCCTCCGGCGCAGCGCGCAGCGACAGCAACGTCTCTAGATCGTCCAGCGCCAGCGTGGGCACCGCAGCAGGCACAGGTGCCTGCGTCGCCGCGGGCGCAGCATCGGCTGGCGCCGCCGGCGCGGCCACTTGCTGCGCGTGCGCCTGCGCTGCGACGGCCACGCACAGTCCTGCCGCCAGCAGGCATCGCATCCACATCTTCATGAATCCCCCTTGTTCAGCCAGTCACTGTGCGCAACCGGCCGCCTGCACGCAAGGGGGCGGCGTCAGTCTGCCGCGGCGGCCTGACGGCCGCCGCCGGGATTGGGGATTCGCAACGGCAAACGCGCCAGGTCTGCTAGCCGACCTTTCCGCGCGCGGCGACCGCTTTTCCCATTCCCGTTTCCCTATTCCCCATTCCCAGCCATCCACTCCTCGATCTCCTCGGCGCTGCGCGCCAGGGCATCGGTGAGCACGCGATGGCCGTCGTCGGTGATCAGCACGTCGTCCTCGGTGCGGATGCCGATGCCCCGCCACTTCGGGTCCACGTCCTTGTCGTCCGGCGACACGTACAGGCCGGGTTCGATGGTGAACACCATCCCTGGCTCGAGCAGGCGCGATTCGCCGGCCAGCCGGTAGTCGCCGACGTCGTGCACGTCCAGGCCCAGCCAGTGCCCGGTCTTGTGCCGGTAGAAGCGCCGGTAATCGCCGCTGGCCAGGTTCTGCTCGACGCTGCCCTTGAGCAGGCCTAGCCGCAGCAGGCCTTCGGTCAGGGTCTGCACCGCGGCCAGGTGTCCGGCCTCGTAGGCCACGCCCGGGCGCGCCTGCGCCAGCGCGGCAGCATGCGCGGCACCGACCAGGTCGTGCAGCGCGCGTTGTTCGGCGCTGAAGCGGCCGTTGGCCGGGAAGGTGCGGGTGATGTCGGCGGCATAGCCGCGGTATTCGGCGCCCGCATCGACCAGCACCAGGTCGCCGTCGCGCAGGCGCGCGGCGTTGGCGCGGTAATGCAGCACGCAGGCGTTGTGGCCGCTGCCGACGATGCTGCCGTAGGCCGGCCAGGCGTCGCCGGCGCGGAATTCGCGCTCGATCTCGGCCTGCAGTTGGTATTCGTGCACGCCCGGCCGCGCCAGCCGCATCGCCGCGCGGTGCCCGGCCGCGCTCAGGTCCGCAGCGACCTGCATCAGCGCGATCTCGTCGCGCGACTTGAACAGGCGCTGCTCGTGCAGCAGATGGCCGAGCTCCAGGAATTCGTGCGGCGGCTGCGCGCCGTGCCGCACCTGCTCGCGCACGCGCTTGACCCAGCCGATCAGCTTCAGGTCGAAATCGACGTCGCGGCCGAAGTGGTAATACACCCGCGAGCGACCTTCCAGCAGCCCGGGCAGGATCTCGTCGAGGTCGTCGATCGGATAGGCATCGTCCATGCCGTAGCGCTCGACCGCGCCTTCCTGGCCCGCCCGCGGGCCGTCCCAGGCTTCGCGCTCGGGGTCGCGTTCGCGACAGAACAGCAGCGCCTCGCCGTGGCGGCGACCCGGCACCAGCACCAGCACTGCGTCCGGCTCGGCGAACCCGCACAGATACCAGAAGTCCGAATCCTGCCGGTACGGGTAGTGCGTGTCGTGGCTGCGCACCCGCTCCGGTGCGCTGGGCAGCACCAGGATGGCCTGCTCGCCGGCCATGTCCATCAAATGACGGCGCCGGCGCACGTACTCGCCGGAGGAAATCCCGGTGAGCCGCTTCATCAGTTCAGGCGCTGCCGGTGGCGCGGGCCGAGCACGCAGTCGCTGTGCAGCAGCAGCACCGCCACGCGCACGAACTCCTCGATCTCGGCCAGCGCGTCCTCGTCCTCGTCGCCGCTGTCGAAATCGTCGGCGCTGGCCTGGGCCAGACGCGCCACGTCCTGCAGCGCTTCCTGCCCTTCCTCGGACAGCGGCGGCGCAGCCCCTGCGGCCAGGCCGAAGCCGCCGAGGAAGCCGCGGCACCAGTCGAACAGCGCGTCGGCGCGCTCGGGCAGCGGCGCGCCGGCATCGGCCAGCACCAGGTCGAAGCCGAAATCGCGGTCGTTCAGTTGCGCAGTCGTGGCCTCGCGCAGGCGGTCCAGCGCATCGCCGGGGCGCGGCGCGGCGAGGCTGGCGTCGGCGAGCACGGCC
>NZ_AQOJ01000086.1:0-4897 GCF_000364685.1 Xanthomonas sp. SHU 166 | reverse complement strand
GCCGCGGCCCCGGCCGAGGTGCCGGCCAGCAAGCCGCCGGTGGCGCCGTCGCACCGCGCGCCGGCCGAGCCGCCGGCACCGAAGCCGGCACTGTCCAGCGGCAAGCCCGCCGACATCGAATGCAAGATGGTGGTGCTCGGCGCCGGTCCCGGCGGCTACACCGCCGCGTTCCGCGCCGCCGACCTGGGCTTGGACACGGTGCTGATCGAGCGCTACGCCAGCCTCGGCGGCGTCTGCCTCAATGTCGGCTGCATCCCGTCCAAGGCGCTGCTGCATGCGGCCGCGGTGATCGATGAGGTCGCCCATGCCGGCGATTTCGGCGTGGACTTCGGCAAGCCCAAGATCACCCTGGACAAGCTGCGCGAGTACAAGGAAAAGGTGGTCGGCAAGCTCACCGGCGGCCTGGCCAGCATGGCCAAGCAGCGCAAGGTGCGCACCGTCACCGGCGTGGCGTCGTTCGTGTCGCCGAACGAGCTGGAGATCGTCGGCGCCGACGGCAAGACCCAGTTGCTGCGCTTCGAGCACTGCATCGTCGCCGCCGGCTCGCAGGCGGTGAAGCTGCCGAATTTCCCGTGGGACGACAAGCGGGTGATGGACTCCACCGACGCACTGGAACTGCAGGAGATCCCCAAGACCCTGCTGGTGGTCGGCGGCGGCATCATCGGCCTGGAAATGGCCACCGTGTACAGTGCGCTGGGCAGCAAGGTCACCGTGGTCGAGTTCATGGACCAGCTGATGCCGGGCGCCGACAAGGACCTGGTCAAGCCGCTGGCCGACCGCTTGAAGAAGCAGGGCGTGGAGGTCCATCTCAAGACCAAGGCGGCCGAGGTCAAGGCCGACAAGAAGGGCATCACCGTGACCTTCGAAGCCGCCACCGCGGGCGAGACGCCGGCGCTGGCCGCCACCACCTACGACCGCGTGCTGGTCGCGGTGGGTCGCGCGCCCAACGGCAAGAAGATCGGCGCCGACAAGGCCGGCATCAACGTCACCGAGCGCGGTTTCATCCCGGTCGACCGGCAGATGCGCACCAACGTGCCGCATATCTTCGCCATCGGCGACATCGTCGGTAACCCGATGCTGGCGCACAAGGCCACCCACGAGGGCAAGCTGGCCGCGGAAGTGGCCGCCGGCGAGAAGAAGGAGTGGGTGGCGCGGGTGATCCCGTCGGTGGCCTACACCAACCCGGAAATCGCCTGGGTCGGCGTCACCGAGACCGAGGCCAAGGCCAAGGGCCTGAAGGTCGGCGTGGCCAAGTTCCCGTGGGCGGCCAGCGGCCGCGCGATCGGCATCGGCCGCACCGAGGGCTTCACCAAGCTGATCTTCGACGAGGAGACGCACCGCATCGTCGGCGGCGCGATCGTCGGCGTGCACGCCGGCGACCTGCTGGCCGAGATCGGCCTGGCGATCGAGATGGGCGCGGAGGCCGAGGACATCGGCCACACCATCCACGCGCATCCGACCCTGAGCGAATCGGTCGGCATGAGCGCCGAGGTCTACGACGGCACCATCACCGACCTGTACATCCCGAAGAAGAAGTGACGCCGCCCGGCGCGACCGTGCCGCTGCGTGCGGTGCGGTCGCGGCCGTGGTGAATCCACGCATGGAGGTTGCCGTGGGGCAGGGCACCCTGTGTCCCGAACTGCAGGCGCTGCTGCAGCGCGAACTGGCCAGCGGCAACCGCATCGCCGAGCCGCCGCGCCGGACCGACTGGCCGCATCCGGGCTCGGTCTTCGTGTCGCTGAAGCGCGACCTGCGCAGCGACGTGGCGGCGCTGCCGGCGACGGTGCAACACGCGATCTGCACCGATCCGCACTACGGCTGGCACGACGAGTGCTACTGCACGACGCACCAGCATCTGCTGGTGGCGGGAGCGACCAAGCCGCCGTGAGCCTGTGTCGGCTGCCGCGGTCGCTGCCGCCGCCTCTGCCGCCGCCTCTGCGATCTGCTGCGCACCCCGTTGAACGACAAAACCCCGCATCGCTGCGGGGTTCTGCATGGAACTGCTCGCGGGTCCCGGGTTCCGGGTCCCGAAAGATCAGAACGCGAAGGTCACGCCCGCGACCGGACCCTTGAACTCCTGCTTCAGGCCGATCGCGGCGTTGCCGCCCTTGCGGTCCACGTCGAGCTTGAACCAGTCGTAGCCGGCAAAGATGCCGAAGTTGCGGGTGAAGCGATACTCGGCGATGGCATTGGCGCGGCTCAGGTCGCCGTCGTATTTCTTGAAATCGCCCCACTTGGTGTTGACGTACTGCCCCTGCACATTGAACAGCCAGTGTTCGTTCGGGTGCGCGGTGAAGCGCAGGCCGACCACCGGCGCGGCGCCGTCGTCGCTTTCGTCGACGAAGGTGCCTGTGTACAGCGGGCCCAGGTCGGCATAGGCCTTGCCGTTGACCTTGGCCCACTCGGCACCGAGCTGCAGGCCCATGCTGAACTGCGGCGTATCGATCACAGAGTAGTCGTACACCAGGCTGGCGACCTGATATTTCAGTTGGCCCTTGACGAAGCTGCCCGACGGCACAGTGACGCCGCCATAGCTGACGTCCTGGCCCAGCTCCTCGCGGCGGTCCTTGTCGTACTTGAAGTAGTCGAAGATCAGGCGCTGGCGGGTGCTGATGCGGAACACGCCGTCCACGCGCGGCTCCCACTCTTTGCCGCCCAGCTTGAAGTCCTGCGACCCGGAGATGGCATTGCCGTTGATGACGGTGTTGCCGCGCAGGGTGTTGTTGTTGTCGACGTTCATCGCGCCCAGGCGCAGGGTGAAGCGGTCGTCGCCGTCTTCGGCGTGGGCGGGCAGGGCGTAAGCGGCGGCGAGCGCGCACGGCAGCGCCAGGGCAAGCAAGTGTTTCATGGGGGACAAGCTCCGTCGTCTTGGGATTTTTTTGATGAGGCGTCGATGGCTGGGCCACCGCGTGCCGTCACTATCCTTAAATTTGCGTCCACCATTCGTGAAAGTATGGTGGCCCGGGCCGCCACGCCCGTCCCAGAACGCGCAACGAAAAGAGCCCCGGGAGGACCGGGGCTCGGTGGGTCTGCGCTGTGGGCCGACGAGGATGGGCGCAGTCCCTGTCCGATCAGACAGCGCAGTGGACAGAAAGTTCCTCCGCAAAGGCGTGCTGCAACGCCGCATTCGGTGCCGGCGGCGGGCGGTGGCCGTGTTATCGTCTACGGGCGGATGGGCATTCGCACGCGGTCAGGACCCCTGGCGGTTGTCTCGCAAATTGTCCCATTGCTATAATTCCGCGGCTCGACGGACGCGAAGACGTCCTCAATCCACCACCAATTGCAGGATTTTCTGTGCTGAACTCCGTTGATGCGGGTCGGCGGCTGATGCTGCGCGCAGCGATTTACCCGCTGGTGGCGGTGGCCGTGGTGTCCCTGCTGTTCCTGCTGCTGGGACCGAAATACGCGATGGGCGCCGCCGCAACCGGGCTGGCGACCGTGGCAGGGGGATGGCTGGCCGCACGCACCGCGCTCAATGGCGGCGTGCAGGCGGCGGGTTCGGCGCTGGCGCGGTTGATCGTGGCCATGGTGCTGAAGTGGGTGTTGGTGTTCGCGGTGCTGGCGCTGGGCTTTGCCTGGTGGCGGTTGCCTCCTCTGGCCCTGTTGGCGGGTATCGCCGTCGGGCTGATGTTCCAGGTTCTGGCTCTGGCCAGGCGTTGATCGAATCAAGAAAAGGCTCAGGACTCATGGCGGGCGAGGCAGAAACCCCTACCTCCTACATCCAGCACCATCTGCACAACCTCACCTTCCAGGTGCAGGAAGGCGGGTTCTGGCAATTGCATGTCGACACCCTGGTGATGTCGCTGCTGATGGGCCTGCTGATGGTGTTCGGCTTCTGGCTGGCCACGCGCAAGGCCACCGCGGGCGTGCCCGGCAAGTGGCAGGCGTTCGTGGAAATCATGCTGGAGTTCGTCGACCGCCAGGCCAAGGACACCTACCACGGCACCAGCAAGCTGGTGACCCCGATCGCGATCACCCTGTTCTTCTGGATCCTGTTGATGAACCTCATCAAGATGATCCCGGCGGACTTCCTCGCGATCCCGCTGGGCTGGGTCGGCGTGCACTACTGGAAGCCGGTGCCCACCGCCGACGTCAATGCCACCCTGGGCATGTCGATCAGCGTGTTCTTCCTGATGCTGTTCTTCTCGCTGCGCTCCAAGGGCGTGGGCGGGATGACCAAGGAATTCCTCACCGCGCCGTTCGGCAAGTGGATGCTGCCGTTCAACCTGATCCTCAATATCGTCGAATGGCTGAGCAAGCCGGTGTCGCTGGCGATGCGACTGTTCGGCAACATGTTCGGCGGCGAGATCGTGTTCCTGCTGATCTGGGTGCTGGGCGGTGCCGGCATCCTCGGTGCGCTGGCCGGCGGCGCGTTCGGCTTCGGCTGGATGCTGTTCCACCTGCTGGTGATTCCGCTGCAGGCGTTCATTTTCATGATGCTGTCCATCGTGTACCTGAGCCTGGCGGAAGACAGCCACTGACGTTTCTGTTTCACGCGTTCTAAGCAACCCTTCGTTCGATTCACCATCCTCAAGCAACTTTGTTCCTGGAGAAAACCATGTACTTCGCCGTCCTGACCAACCTCGCCCAAGTCCAGAGCTCCACCGTCCTCGCCGTCGGCATCATGATCGGCCTGGCCGCGCTGGGCGCCGGCCTCGGTCTGGCCATCATGGCCGGCAAGTTCCTGGAATCGGCCGCGCGCCAGCCGGAACTGATCCCGGTGCTGCAGGTCCGCATGTTCATCACCGCCGGCCTGATCGACGCCGCGTTCATCATCAGCGTCGCGGTCGGCCTGCTGTTCGCGTTCGCCAACCCGATGATCGGCGAGTTCGTCGCGCGTCTGCCGCAGGGCGGTTGATCCCGTCGTACCGGCGTGCGGTCGCCATCGGCGGGGGCC
>NZ_AQOJ01000085.1:0-15208 GCF_000364685.1 Xanthomonas sp. SHU 166 | reverse complement strand
CCTGCGGGGCGAAGCTGCCGGTCTGCGCCACCAGGCGGCCGACCTGGTCGTAGCCGTAGCCGATCTCGCCCAGGGCCGTACCGTCCGGCTTGAGCCAGGCGATGCCGGTGGTCTGGTTGGCGGTGTTGTAGGCGTACCCGGTCTTGACGCCGTTGGGCAGCGTGGTCTCGGTGAGGCGATCGGCGGCATCGTAATCGAACGCCACGGTCTCGCTCCCCTGCAGCAGGGTGCGCAAGCGGTCGACGTCGTCGTAGCGGTATTCCAGTGCCGCCTGGTTGGCCGCGATCATCTTGGTACGGCGGCCCGCGGCGTCGTATTCGTAGACGATGTTGCCTTGCGGTGTGATGGCCTTGATGACCTGGTCGAACAGGTCGTAGTCCCAGCTCAGGGTACCCGCTGCCGAATCGACCAGCGCGACACGGCGGTTGCCGGCGTCGTAGGTGAAGGTCTGGGTGCGCCCGTCGGCCTCGGTGACCACCGACAGGCGCCCGAGCACGTCGTAGGTGAAGGTCTTTTTCTGGCCCTTGCGATCGGTGTAGCTGGCGACCCGGTCCATGGTGTCGTAGGTCCAGGTCTCGGACTGGCCCAGCGCGTCGGTACGGGTCAGCGGACGGTTGCGCTCGTCGTAGGTGTAGGTGATGCCGTTGCCGTGCGGCAGCAGGATCGCCACGACGTTGCCGTTCTTGTCGTAGCCGAATTCGGTCACATTGCCGGCGGCGTCGTAGGCCTTGCTGACACGGCCAAGCGCGTCGTATTCCTGGCGCGTGGCGTTGCCCAGGTCGTCGCGGCTGCCGGTCACCCGACCGAGGCTGTCGTACTGGAAGCGGGTGCTGCGCCCCAGCGGATCGACCATGCCGGCCAGATCGTAGCCAGCGTACTGAAAAGCGATCGTCTGGCCGATCGCATTGGTCGCGCTCAACGGCAGGCCCGCGCCATCGCAGGCGAAGCGCGCCGTGCGGCCGCCAGGATCGGTGACCGCGGTCAGGCAGCGGTTGGCGCCGTAGTCCAGGCGCGTGACCCGCCCGAGCGGATCCGTCGCCGATTGCAGGTCGCCGTCGCTGTTGTAGCTGAGGCTGGACACGCGCGCCTGTGTGGTGCCCGCCAGCAACGTGACCTGCAGCGGTCGCCCGCCCGCGTCGTAGCGATACTCGGTGCGACGGCCGAGCGGGTCGATACTGGCGGTGACCTGCCCGTAGGCGTTGCGCTCGAAGCTGTAGGTCTGTTGCTTGTCGGTGCCGTAGGCCAGGATGTCGGTCTTCGGGTAGGCACTGTTGCCGTCGAACACGACGCGGCGCTTGCTGCCGTCCGGACTGGTGACGAGCACGCCGGTGCTGTCACCGTCGACATGCGCATAGTCGATGACGAAGACGCCGCCGTCGGCCTGGGTCTGCTTGACGACCCTGCCGGTGGACACGCCGTTGACGACCTCGAACTCGTTGAGCAGGACGCGCTTGCCGCGCGCGTCGGTGATGGACTGCATCCGATGCTGCGCGAGTGCGTTGTTCTGGCTTCTGGTCTGGTAGGCATACGCCTTGCTGCCGCCATCGGGGAACCCCACCGTGGCAAGCAAGCCATTGCTGTCGTAGGCATAGGTCCAGCGGTTGCCGGCGTTGTCGGTCGCCGCTGCAACGCGATTGCGGGTGTCGTACTCCAGGCCAATGTAGCGCCCGCTGGGCGAGACGATGCGCGCGACCAAGCCGGCATCGTAGAGCAGCGTGGTGCGGTTGCCATAGCGGTCTTCCAGCCAGCGCAGGCGGGTGTCCATGTAGCTGGAGAACTGCATGCGGCTGCCGTCGCGCAGGGTGATGCGGAAGCCGCGGCCCCAGGGCTGCAACGGGTCCGGATCGTAGACCGACTGCAGCACGGCGCCCGCATACTGCGTGGTCGAACCGGCTTGGCGCCACTCGCCACGCGGGCCGGAACCGGAGGCCCGATCGAAGCGGATATAAGCGCCAGTCGGCAGCACCAGATCGAGCGAATCGTAGGTGCCCCCGGGGTTGTGCAGGTAGTAGCCCCAGTTGGACGCGGTGCCGATGCCGAACTCGCGCTGCTTCATGTCATGGGGACGGTAGCTGCGCGACAGGCTCAGCGCCGTCACGTCGGCGATCTGCAGGTCGGTTTCCGAATGGACGAATTCGCCGGTCTTCAGGTCGATGGGATCGGCCGCATTGGCGACGCCGCCGCTACCCGGGGTTCCGCAGCAATGCCCATCCGGCGGCAACCCGGCCTCGCTGGGCGGGTCGTTGCTGGGCACGCTGTACATGCCGCCCATGGTCTGGTGCAAGGCGACGCCAGGCTCGGGAACGAAATGCTTGCCGTCGGCCGAAACGGTGCCCTTGCCGTAGACGCGCCAGCCATCGCGCGGGTCGTACATCCAGAAATTGGCCTGGGTACCCGCGGCGTAGCCGTCGTAGTTGGGGTAGTAGACCTGAATGCCGTTGTTGGCGCCGGGGTCGAGTCCGCGGATCTGCGCGCCGCCCGGCTCGACCGTGAACGCCATCGGATGGTTTTCGGTGACCGGGAACGGCGCGCGATTGACCGGCGTCGGCACGATCGCCAGTTCGGTCACCAGGCGGCCCTTGCGGTCCAGCACGACGGTGCCCTTGGGAATGCGCAATTGCAGGCCGGGAATGTCCGGGTGGCCAACGACCATGTCCTGGACGGTAGGCGACGGGATCCGGATCTTGTCGCGCGCGGCGATGCGTGGCAGATGCAGCAGATAGCCGAGTTCGTTCAATCGGCCAGCGGCGACTTCGGTGCCGACGACGAATTGACCGTATTCGGCGCCGGCCGTATTGGCGGTGCTGCCGTCGACGTAGAGTTCCTGATGCCCCGCCGGCACATCGAACAGGGTGAACCAGCCGTTCTTGTCGGTAAGCGCGCGCTCCTTGCCGATGCTGACCTCGACCCCGGCCACGGGTTGCTGGTCGACCCGCACCACACGCCCGCGCACCATCGTCACGTGGAAGGTCGCGGCGATCCGCGCAATGCGGGCATTATGTTCCGGCTGTTGCGAGGCGCCATAGATGCGCCAGCGGCTGTCGGTATTGTCCTGTCCCGGGTACCAGACGCCGTCCACCAACAGGCCGTGCGCGCGGCACGGCACACCGTCATTGGCACAGGACGCCGGCGTGCCTGCACCGGTCATCTGCACGCTGGGTGCAGCGCCCGCCTCTGCCGGCGCGGCCGCTGCGTGCGCCACCGGCTGTCCGTTGCTGTCGTAGGCGGCGGTGCGGAAATCCAGGGCGATCAACGGCACGGCATCGCCCGATGCGCCGCGCGCACCGTCGACCATCAGGGTGTAGCGGGAATCCGGGAACAAGGCCTGACGCGGCTGCACGAACAGCAGACGCCCCTGCTCCACAGGCGCGATGCGTACCGCGACGCGCCCCTCCGGACCGACCAGGGTGACGGTGCGCGCGGACAACGTGGGCATGTGCAGCGGACGCGAGAAGCGCAGCGCGAGCCGCGCGGTCGGCGCGACGCCGGCTGCCCCCTGCACCGGCACGCTGCCGGCGAGCCGTGGCGCGCCTGGCGTATCGGCGATGCTGGCCGGATACGGAAGAAACGCACCCGCGAGCGGATCGAATACGGCATCGCTGGCGATGCGCTGGGCGTTCCGCGACGCCGGCAACGCCACACGGCCATCGGCCAGCAGGCGCGAGGTTGCGTTGCCGCCGCCCGGCAGATCCGCAGGCAGGGTGATCGCCCGATCGCTGGCCTCGTCCCAGAGCTGCGCGCCAGCGCCGGCGCCATCGCCGGTGCCGCCGGCGAGGAGCAGGCGGCCATCGGTGAGGACCGTGGCGGTATGTCCATAGCGCGCACGCAGGCTCAGCCCCGTGGCGGACTGCACGGAAAGGCTCGTGGGATCGAACCACGCGCCGCCGTCCTGCAGTCGGCCCTTGGCATCGCGCCCGCCCCAGACCAGCACGCGCCCGCTCGGCAGCAAGGTGACGCTGGCATCGATGCGTACCGATGGCAGCGCGATCTCGCGCGCACGCTGACCGGGCACGCGATGGCGCAGAAAGCGCCCGTCGGGCGCCAGAGCCAGCTCGCTGCCATCGGCCAATGTGGTCGCATGCCACTGCCCGACCACTGCAGGAACAGCGCCAATGCCGACGGCCGGCATGGCCGCCGTCGACCAGACCAGCTGTTGGGAGGCGGCCGTCGACGCCAGCGCGCCCAGCAGCCCACCCAGGATCACGCTTTTCCATGCGCTGTTGAACCACGTCATATGCTCGCTCCGCTCCATGCCTGCTTCCGTTCTGCGTCCGTTCGACGGAACCGCGCCGGTGTTCTAGGGTGTACTGTCCAACGTGGTGTCCATCGCCGCGGTGACACCGTCCTCGGGCACGATCCGCAATCGATAGGTGCCGCTTGTCGGCAGCGCCGGGAAACTCAGGTCGCTGCTGCCGGTGCTTGCGCTGAACGATCTGTAGAACTGCCCGTCCGGCCGGTACAGCGCGTAGGTCACCGGCCGGCCGGCCGGCGAGGTCGTCTGATTGACCACCCGCATCAGTACGCCCTGCCCTGCCCTGCCGCTGAAGGACAGCGTGGCGGTCTTTCCGTGCCTGTCCAGCGCGATCGACTGCGGGACATCCCACGCCAAGGTGCCGACGACGGTGCTGGACACCGAGGCGGTCAGGGAGAAGCTCTGGTCTTCCGTCGAAGGGACCACCACGACGCCATAGCGTCCGGCTTGCGCGGCGTCGATGGAGAATCCGCAGCCGTAGGTACGGAAGCAATTCGTGTTGGAGAAGACCTTGCTGCCGTCCGGACGATAAAGCGTTACATAAACCCAACCGAACCCGCTGCCGGACAATGCGATCTGATTGAGACCGAGATCGAGCTTCTGCCCGGCTTGAGCATCGAACCAGAAGTAGATACCTGCGCCGGGCGTGCCCGCAGCGAACGAGCGACTACCATCCACGGCCACCGGGGTGCCGGTGGACAAGGTGACGGTGGTGTCGACCGTCTGCCCATACTGCGGATCGACCACAATGCTGTACTGGCCGGTCGTCGGCAGGCTGCCCAGGCCGATCACGGTTCCTGTGCGCGTCGATCCGGACGTGAGCAAGGTGCCGTTGGGCTGGTAGACGAGGTAATAGCTGGTGCCATCCGCCGGCGCGGTCGTCTGCTCCTGGACCAGCACAGCAAGTTTGTCGCCCGCCTGCCCCTGGAAACGCAGCCGCGCATTCTGTCCACGCCGGGCAACGGAAACGGCCAGCGGCGTGTCGCGCTGCAGGTTCAGGGGCAGATCGCTGGACAGCGTCACGTCATAGGTCGCCGCCTGATCGTCGCCCTGGCCGATCAAGAGCGCGTACTTGCCTGCCGCCAGATTGGCGAGATCGAAATCGCAGCCGCCACGTTCGACATCGCAGTAACTGCTTGCCAATGTGCTGCCATCGGCCTTGTAGAGAGTAGCGACGACGCGCTGCGCGCCGGGACCGACGACCTGGATGCCGCTGATGCCCAGTCCCAGGTTCTGCCCCTGACTGGCGACGAAAGAAAAGTGCTTGTACTGCGCCGGCAACCGGGTCACGACATGCGCAGGAGCGCCGTCGATCGGCAGCGCGACGCCCGAGGACAGGATGATGTCCGCTTCCAGCGGGCTTCCTGTCCGGCTCTCGACCT
Organism: Xanthomonas sp. SHU 166; assembly: GCF_000364685.1. NCBI lineage: Bacteria > Pseudomonadati > Pseudomonadota > Gammaproteobacteria > Lysobacterales > Lysobacteraceae > Xanthomonas > Xanthomonas sp. SHU 166. The sequence continues at coordinate 9,574 of NZ_AQOJ01000085.1, read as the reverse complement.
GGATTGCATACTCGCCAGACGTTGGAATATTGATCAGATTGATGGCATCGCCCACCTTGATGGTCGCCGTCTTCCAGACAGCACCATCCGGCCGTAGCACGCGATACACCACATCGCGACCGGCGGGTAGTGTCGCCTGCGCCGCGACCAGCAGCATCAACGACTCGCCCGCCTGCGCCTGGAAGCGGAGCCGCGCATTCTGCCCATACCGGGCCAGCGCCAGATGCAAGGGCTGATCGCGGGTCAGCTGATCCAGCAACTCGGACGACAGCACTGCGCGGAACTTGATCGCCTGGCTCGCCGAGGTCGGTGTCGCCACTACGCTGTAGCGTCCCGCCAAGGTGTTCCTCAGCGGCAACGAACATCCGTCCTCGGCGTAGCAGATGCCGCTGTACAAGGTCGTACCGTTCGGGCTGTAGACGGCGATATTGAAGTAACTGCCCGAACTCACCGCGATGTCGGTGATCCCCAGCCCCAGATTCTGGCCGGCCTGGGTATCGATGGAGAAATGCACGCCCTGCCCTGCGGGCGCCTGGTAGCTGCCACCTGCGCCGTCCAGTTCGACATTGCCGTCCTGTCCCGTGGAGAGTTTCAACCGGGCCGACCACAACGCGCCGCCCACCGGATCGACGAACACCCGATAGCTCCCCGTCTCCGGGAGATTGGGCAGGGCCAGAATGACGTTGCCGCTGGCCGTCACGTCCTTCCACAACGCGCCGTTCGGCCGATACACCGCATAAACCACGTCGCGGCCTGTCGGCCTGGTCGCAGCGTCAGCGACGAGCAAAGCCAGGCTCTCGCCGGCGGTCCCGGCGAACGTCAGGCGCGCATTCTGGGCATAGCGCGAGATGTTCACGGAACTCAATGCATCCCTCTGCAGGAAGCCGGCGACCTCCGTGGAGAGGGTCGCCTTGAACGCCATGCTCTGGGAGCCAGATTGCGGACTCACGGTCACGCCATAGTTGCCCGCGGCGAGGTTGAGCAGATTGAAGGCGCAGCCATTGGCGGCATAGCAGGTCGCGGTCGTGAGCGTGGAACCGTTGGGATTGGCGATCTTGACGTTGACATAGGTCCCGCTGCTCAGGTTCAGATCGCCGATGCCCAATCCCAGGTTCTGCGAGGCCGCTGCGCTGAAGCTGAAGAACACGCTTTGACCGGCGGCGGCGCTGTACTCGCCGCTGCTGCCATCCAGTTGCAGCCCACCCGCACTCCCGGTCGTCACCAGCACCTTGGCGGCCACGGTGGCGCCATAGCGCGGATCCACGAACAGTCGGTAAGTCCCGGCGATAGGCGTATTCATCGTCAGGGTGCCCGCGCCAGACACCGCCATCGACGACAACGCCGTGCCATCGGGCCGGTACACGCGGTAGTACACCACGCCGTTCGCCGGCGTCGTGGTCTGCTCCGACACCTGCAGTGCCAATGCGTCGCCGGCACCCGCCTGGAACGACAGCACGGCGTTCTGCCCGCGCCGGCCGATGCCGACCTGGCTGACCGCATCCCGCGTCAAGGAAAGCGCCAGATCGGTGGACAGGGTCGCCTTGAAGCGCATCGTCTGCGTCGTCGTGGCAGGGGCGACCAGGACGCCATAACGTCCCGCCGCCAGTTCCGGCAGATTCACATCACAGCCGTCGTTGGCCACCTCGCAGGCGGCACCGGCCATCGGCGTGCCTGAAGGGCCATAGATCGTGACGTTGAGCGGGCCGCTTTCGTTGGACTGCAGCTCGCTGATGCCGAGCCCCAGGCTCTGCCCGGCGGTCGCGGTAAAGGTGAAGTACACGCTGTCGCCCGGCAGTTGTGTTGCGAATGCGCTGGTGGCGCCATCGATCCCACTACCGCCACCACCTGCGTCTCCGGTGCTGAGCCGCATCTGCAACCGCACGGTTTCTCCGAATCCGGGATCCACCAGCACCTGATAGGCGCCGCTGGTCTTCGCCGTCACGTAGGTGGTACCTGCGGCGCGCACCGCCATCGAGGCAACACTGGTGCCATCAGGCGCGTAAACGCGGTAGTAAACATCGCGGCCGGCGGGCGCGGTGGTCTGGCCGGCGACTTGCAACGCGAACGCCTCGCCCGCCGCGGCCTCGAACGACAAACGCAGATTCTGGCCTCTACGCTGTGTCTCCACGACCACATCCTGGTCCTTCGGCAACGCCTGCACCAGATCCGATGAGAGCAACAGATTCAGGCGCATTGTGCGTGCGCCGCTCGTACCGGGCGTCAGCAGCACCTGATACACGCCGGTCCTGGGCGCGGCGATGTTCAGTGCGCAGCCGTTGTTGGCCTGATTGCAGTACTGATAGCCGAGATTGACGCCGTCGGCGTCGAAGACCTGCGCCAAAGCTGTTCCCCACCCGCTGCCGACCGGCGACTGCTCGGTCAACGCCAGGCCCAGCCTGCTCCCGGCCTGGGCCAGGAAGGTGTAACGCTTCGATTGCGCGGCGATCGACGTGGCGACACTGGTTTCGGCGCCGTCCAGCGCAAGCCTCCCGGCATGCTCCACTCCCATCTTCCAGCTGGCGGAGGAAGTACTGGGTGTGAGCAGCAACAGGTAAGTGCCGCCCACCTTCAACCGCGGCAGATGCAGGGTGGGCTGGTTCGCATTCACCAGTCCACTGGCGATCTCCACGTTATCGGTGCCGAACACCAGGTAGTTCAACGTCGTGGACCCCAGCGACTGAAATTGCGCGCTGAGGTAATCGCCGGCCATGCCGGTGAACAGGACCGCGGCGGACCCACCCGCGTTGGCGACCGCGACGTCGACCGCGGCGGCGTCCAGGGTCAGGCGCGTGACGCTGGCGATGCCGACGGACGACACACTGCTTGGCACCACCAGCACATCCTGGCTGCTGGTGGCGCTGCCGTAGGGCGTGGTCACGGTCACCGGTCCGCTGCCGCTCCTGCCCGGCACCGGAAAGACCAGGCGCGTGCCGGTGGCGCTCGACAGCACCGCGGTCTTGCGATCCAGCTTCGCCGTTGTCTGCCCGGCGACCGGGACCAGGTTCTGTCCGTCGACGGTGATCGCCGTACCGGCGCTGGCGATCAACGGCGATATGCCCGTGATGGTCGGCTGACGGAGGTTGGCATCGACCACGAACTGCTGCGCACTGCTCGCGCTCTGTCCAGCCACGGTCACGGAGATCGGGCCGGTACTGGCGTTGGCAGGCACGAGCACGGTCAACTCGCGTGCGCTGGCAGCCACCACCGTGGCCGCCTGCCCATTGAAAGCCACGCTGTTGGAGGACGCAGCGGTGGAAAATCCCTGCCCCTGGATCAGCACGCGATCGCCCGCCGCACCGCGCCCCGGACTGAAGCCCAGCACCGCCAGGGTTCCGCTGGAGACGCGTTCGACGGCGACGATATTGCCCATCGTGTCGTAACGATAGCGGGCACTGGCACCGGCATCGTTGCTGACCGCGACCAGACGCCCCTGCGCGTCGTAGACGTAGGAGGTGGCACCAGACGTGCAGGCCAGAAGGGTGAGCAACAAGGCCGCCACCGTTCTGCCCACGATGCGCCGCCAACCGCGCGCGGGCACATGCGCCGCCCGCTCTAGCAAACCCACCACCGAGCCCATCCCTGCGCCGCGACGTTCCATGCTTTCATCCCTGAAGACTGGCCACGATGGCCGGCTGTCCGTATGCTGACCTTGCTTCGTGCATTCAGCCTGGATATAGATATCCGACAGTGGGGACAGGAGTCAACAGCGTCATGCCAAGGAACTGGCGTCATCACATCGTCATCTGCATGCGCCTGTGGTCGGCCGCCCTGGTCCTGGTGCTGACCGGGTGTGGTGGCGATCAGCACGACACGGCGGCAGCGCGGATCGCGCTTGGCCAGGCGCTGTTCCACGACATGCGGCTCAGCGCGGATGGCAAGACCAGTTGCGCAAGCTGCCATCGCGCCGAGTTGGCCTATACCGACGGTGCCGCGGTGTCCACCGGGACGGGCGGCCAACACGGCACACGCAACGCGCCCAGCCTGCTCGACAGCCGCTTCATGACCCACTTTTTCTGGGACGGACGCGCAGCGACACTGGAAGAGGCGGTCCTGCAACCATTGACCAACCCGCGCGAGATGGGCCTGGCCGATCGGCAGGCCGTGCTGGCCCACCTCGCCCGCGACCCGCGCTACGCGTCACTGTTGCATGCAGCCGCCGGCGAGGACGACGGCGACATCCAGGTCGTGGCCGCCGCGCTCGCCACCTACATCCGCGCCTTGCCGGCGCCGCCCACGCGCTACGAGACGTACCGGACGACGCATGGCGCGCGCGCATCGCTGAGCGAGGACGAACGCGAGGGATTGGCGCTGTTTTCCGGCAAGGCCGGCTGCGTCGATTGCCACCGGCTGGACGGCACGCCTGCGACCACGAGCGATCAGTGCTTCCATCACGCCGGCATCGGTTTCAACCAAGTCGCCGGCAACGTCGCCGCCCTGCTCGACGTACTGGAGCGACAGAAGCGCGAAGGCAGGAGCCTGGGCGATTCCATCCTCTCCGACGTTCGCGTGGCGGAACTGGGCCGCTTTGCGGTGACGCGGGCGCCGCAGGATCTGGGCGCCTTCCGCACCCCGTCGCTACGGACGGTCGCCGATACCGCGCCCTATATGCACGACGGCAGCATCGCCGATCTGCCGGCGGCGGTGGAACACGAGGTCTACTATCGCAACCTCGCCCGCAATCGACCGATCAGTCTGACCGCGGAGGAGAAGCACAAGCTGGTGCTGTTCCTGCAGGCGCTGTCAAGTACGGGCGCCGCGCCGCGCTAGGAGCCCGTACGCGGCGCGCTGTTCGCCGGCTCCATCACGTCGACGTCCTGCTGCGAGGCGAGCTTGCCGTCGAGCGTCACCTCCAGCATGTAACGCCCCGGCGGCCAGCCGGCCGCGTTGTCGAAACGCAGCGACTGGAGCTGATCGGAGCGGGTCATGGCGCGCTCCACCAGCCCGACCTGGCGACCATCGCGCAGGTCCAGCAAGCGCGCTTTCAGGGCCTGTCCGTGGGCAGCGCCGCGCAGGGCCACGTTGACCAGGATCGGCGCATCGCTGGTCTGCGGCACAGGCCTTCCGTCGCGCATCGCGCCGATCCGGACCTCGACGACGTGCAGCGGTTGCGCCGCCGTGGCCGGATTCTGCTCCGGAGCCTGCCGCTGGCACGCCCCCAGGCTCAGCACCGCCGGCAGCAACATCCAACACACCATCCTTTTCGCGTTCATCATCCCTGCTTCCTTCCTGGACCGGAGATTGCCATTGCGATGCACGCCCGCAGGCCGCATCGTTCCTCGCGAACGCACGGCGGCGAACGGACCCGTGCGCTTCGCTTCGCGTCAGCCCTGCAACCGCCCCAGCACCGCGCGCGTCACCGGGTCGGCGATCTCGGTGGACTGGCCCTGCAGCGCCGGCAGCAATTGGCTCGCCAGCTGCTTGCCCAGTTCCACGCCGAACTGGTCGAAGGCGTTGATGCCCCAGACCACCGACTGCACGTACACGCTGTGCTCGTACATCGCGATCAGCGCGCCCAGCGCCTGCGGGGTCAGCGCGTCGAGCAGGATCAGCGTGCTCGGGCGGCCGCCCGGGTAGTCGCGGGCCGGATCGTCGCTGCCCTGCCCGTTCGCCAGCGCTTCGGTCTGCGCCAGCAGGTTGGCCAGCAGCGCCTGGTGGTTGACGGTGTACGGGTCGTCGTTGCGGATGCAGCCGATGAAGTCGGCCGGCACGATGCTGGTGCCCTGGTGCAGCGCCTGGAAGAAGCTGTGCTGCACGTCGGTGCCGGCGCCGCCCCACCACACCGGCACGGTGTCGGCCTCGACCGGGCTGCCGTCCAGGCGCACGCGCTTGCCCAGGCTCTCCATCACCAGCTGCTGCAGGTAGGCCGGCAGCAGCGCCAGGCGCTGGTCGTAGGTCATCACCGCCTGCGTCGCATAGCCGAGCAGGTTGCGGTTCCACAGCGTGGTCAGGCCATGCAGCACGGCCACGTTGCGCTCCAGCGGCGCGTTCAGGGCGTGGTCGTCGAACTGCGCGGCGCCTTCCAGCAACTGTTCGAAGGCGTCGGCGCCGATCGCCAGCGCGATCGGGAAGCCCACCGCCGACCACAGCGAATAGCGGCCACCCACCCAGTCCCACATCGGCAGCACGCGGCCGGCGGCGATGTCGAAGGCCTTGGCGGCGCGCTCGGGGTTGGCGCTGACCGCGTACAGGCGCTCGCTGCCGCCCAGCCAGTCGCGCAGGATCTGGCCGTTGAGCAGGGTTTCCTGGGTGCCGAAGGTCTTGGAGATCAGCACGCCGGCGGTACGCGCCGGACCCAGCGTGGCGAGGGTGCGCTGCATCGCCGCGCCGTCCACGTTGGAGACGAAGTGCACTCGGAAGCGCGCGCCGGTGACCGGACGCAGCGCGTCGGCGACCAGGCGCGGGCCGAGATCGGAGCCGCCGATGCCGACGCTGACGATGTCGGTGACCTCGGTCTGCGCCAGGGCGTCGATCAGCGCGCGCATGCGCTGCTGCACCTCGCGCGCGCTGGCGTGGGCCTGGCTGGCCAACGGTGCGTCGGTGAGGTCGCCGCGCAGCGCGGTGTGCAGTGCGGCGCGGCCTTCGGTGACGTTGACCGTCTCGCCACGGAACAGGCGCTGGAAGGCGCCGGCCAGGTCGTGTTCGGCGGCCAGCGCGAGCAGCGCGTCGAGCGCGGCGCGGTCGTACTTCTGCCGGGCGAAATTGAAGTACAGCGGTCCGACCTGCAACGCCAACGTCTCGGCACGGCCGGGTTCGGCCGCCAGCAGGTCGGGAAGGCGCGCCCCGCGCAGGCGCTGGGCGTGGGAATGCAGTGCGTCGAAACCGGTGGACTGTGTCATGCGGCCTGCTTTGGGATGGTGGTGTTGGTGTGGGTGATCTTGTTGGCGCCGTCCACGTAGACCAGGGTCGGCTGGAAACGCGCGGCTTCCTCTTCGCTCATGCCGGCGAAGGCAGCGATGATGATCAGGTCGCCGACCTGCACGTGTCGCGCGGCGCCGCCGTTGAGCGAGATGATGCCGCTGCCCTCGTCGGCGCGGATCGCGTAGGTGCTGAAGCGCGCGCCGTTGGTGACGTCCCAGATGTGCACCTGCTCGAATTCGCGGATGCCGGTCGCGTCCAGCAGCAGCCCGTCGATGGCGATCGAGCCTTCGTAGTTCAGCTCGGAATGGGTGACGGTGGCGCGGTGGATCTTGGTCTTCAACAGGCTCAGTTGCATGGCACGGGACTGCGGTCAGGAAAGACGCGCAGTTTAGCAGCCGAGGGTTAGGTGGCGGTGGTGAGGGGCGGCCTCAAACCGTCGAGGGTTAGGTGGCGGTGGTGAGGGGCGGCCTCAAACCGTCGCAGGAGCGGCTTCAGCCGCGACCGGCGATCGCGGGAAAGCCCGGTCGCGGCTGAAGCCGCGCCTACGACGACGGCGACCGCGGCCTGCCGCGCTCAGAATTCCAGGTTGTCGATCAGGCGGGTGCGGCCCAGGCGCGCGGCGATCAGCGCCACGCGCGGGCCGGTGCCGTCCTGCGGCTCGCTCAGGTCGGGCGTGCGCAGCACGCTGTAGTCGACCTCGAAACCGGCCGCCTGCAGCTGCGCGGTCGCCGCCGCCTCCACCTCGGCGCGCGGGCGCCCAGCCAGGTGACCGTCGCGCATCGCCCGCAGGGTGCGGTGGATCTGCGCCGCGCGCGGCCGCTCCTCCGCCGACAGGTACTGGTTGCGCGAGCTCATCGCCAGGCCGTCGGCCTCGCGCACGATGCCGCCGCCCAGGATCTCGATCGGGAACGCCAGGTCGGCCACCATCTGCCGGATCACCGCCAGTTGCTGGTAGTCCTTCTTGCCGAACGCGGCCAGGTCCGGCTGCACCTGGTTGAACAGGCGCGCGACCACGGTGCAGACGCCGTCGAAATGGCCGGGCCGGCAGGCGCCTTCCAGCACCTCGCTGACGCCCGGGGTGTGCATGCGCAACGCCAGCTCCACGCCCAGCGGATACATGCTTTCCACCGTCGGTAGCCACAGCACGTCGCAGCCGGCGCCCTCCAGGCCGCTGGTGTCGGCTTCCGGGGTGCGCGGGTAGCGGGTGAAGTCTTCGTTCGGGCCGAACTGGGTCGGATTGACGAAGACGCTGGAGACCACGCGATCGGCGTATTGCCGCGCCAGCATCACCAGCGAGAAATGTCCGGCGTGCAGGTTGCCCATGGTCGGCACGAAGGCCACGCGCAGGCCCTGCCGCTTCCAGCCGGAAACGATGGCGCGCAGTCGCGCCAGGTCGGTGACGGTCTCGATCATTTGGCGTAGGCGTGTTCGGCGTCGGGGAAGGTGCCGGCGCGGACCGCGTCGGCATAGGCGCGGGCAGCACCGGCGATGGAACCGCCTTCGGCCAGGAAATCCTTGACGAAGCGCGGGCGGCGGTGGCCGCTGTCCAGGCCGAGGAAGTCGTGCATCACCAGCACCTGGCCGTCGCACTCGGGGCCGGCGCCGATGCCAATGGTGGGGATGTCGATCTCGGCGGTGATGCGCGCGGCCAGCGGCGACGGCACGCATTCCAGTACCAGCAGCGCGGCGCCGGCCGCGGCGACCGCCTTGGCGTCGGCCAGCAATTTGGCCGCGGCGGCCTCTTCGCGGCCCTGGATCTTGTAGCCGCCGAAGGTCAGCACCGACTGCGGGGTCAGGCCCAGGTGCGAGCACACCGGGATGTCGCGTTCGCTGAGGAAGCGGATCACCTCCAGCTTGTGGCCGGCGCCCTCGAGCTTGACCATCTCCGCGCCCGCCTGCAGCAGCCGGGTCGACGCGTCCAAGGCGCGCTCGGGGGTGGCATCGGACTGGAACGGCAGGTCGGCCACCAGCAGCGCGCGCTGCAGCACCCGCGCCACCGCGGCGGTGTGATAGGCGATGTCGTCCACGCTCACCGGCAGGGTCGAATCGTGGCCCTGCACCACCATGCCCAGCGAATCGCCGATCAGGATCAGGTCCACGCCGTTGGCGTCGAAGGTCCGCGCGAAGCCGGCGTCGTAGGCGGTCAGCATCACCAGCTTCTGCTGGCGGCGCTTGGCCTCGGCCAGGGCGGGAACGGTCCAGGGCTTGCTGTCGGCGTGACTGCTCATAAGCTCATGTGCTGCGGTAATGAGCCGAGCATTATCTACCGATTGGCACGATCCCGCCGGTTTCGATGCGGTCGCGTGCGTCACGCACCGTTCCATGGCCCGGAATGACCGCGTCGGCGGCGATCTCGGCCAGCGGCAGCAGCACGAAGGCACGCTGGTGCAGATACGGATGCGGCACCTGCAGCCCGGGCAGGTCGATCACGGCCTGCGCATACAGCAGCAGGTCCAGGTCCAGGGTGCGCGGGCCCCAACGCTCGCCGGGCAGGCGCTGGCGGCCGTGGCGGTGCTCCAGGTCCAGCAGCGCCTGCAGCAGCTCCGGCGCCGGCAGCGTGGTGCTCACCAGCGCCGCGGCGTTGATGAAGTCCGGCTGGTCCTCGCGGCCCCAGGCCGGGCTGCGGTACAGCTGCGAGGCACGCAGCAGGCGGGTCTGCGGCAGCGTGTCGAGCGCGGCCAGGGCCGCGCGCAGGGTCGCCGCGGCGTCGCCAAGG
>NZ_AQOJ01000084.1:0-16329 GCF_000364685.1 Xanthomonas sp. SHU 166 | reverse complement strand
GGCCAAGATCATCAAGTAATGCCCTCCGGCGGCGAAGGCCGCCGGGCTCGACGGCAGGATGGCGGTCTCGGCCGCCGGAATCCGACGAGGTGCAGGCGGCTACGGCCGTCGGGTTCAGCGAAGGGCGGGCCGGAACCTTCGGTCCGCCTTCGCCGTCTCAGGGAAGTGCAGTCGTTCTTACTACACGCCAGTAGCTCAATTGGCAGAGCAGCGGTCTCCAAAACCGCAGGTTGGGGGTTCGAGTCCCTCCTGGCGTGCCAATCTGCCGCTCCCTATCCAGTGACCTCGGTCGCATAGCAGCAAGAGTCGGATGAACAGCAAGATCGAGCATTCCAAAGGCCCCGCCGCCTCTGTCGGTGGCGATATCGTCAAGTACGTCATCGCTGCGTTGCTGGTGGTCGCCGGCCTGTTTGTCTGGTTCTGGTTCGGCGATGCGAGCCGTGCTGCACAGCTGGGGAGTTGGTCCGGTCCGCTGCGCGGACTGGCGGTGATCGCCGGCCTGGTCGCCGGTGCCGCGGTGTTCCTGCTGACCGCCAAAGGTCGCGAAGGCCGCGAGTTCCTGTCCGAATCCCGTTTCGAACTGCGCAAGGTGGTGTGGCCGACCCGCCAGGAAGCCATCCGCACCACCTGGGTGGTGATCGTGGTGGTGATCATTCTGAGTCTGTTGCTGGGCGGGTTCGATTTCCTGATCCAGAAGCTGATGCAGTGGTTCGTGAGCCGTTGAGGAGAGTGCAGCAGTGAAGCGTTGGTATGTCGTTCACGCCTATTCAGGCTTCGAGAAGTCCGTGGCCCAAGCGCTGCGCGACCGTATTGCGCGTGACGAGATGCAGGAGCGCTTCGGTGACGTGCTGGTGCCCACCGAGGAAGTGATCGAGATGCGCTCCGGCCAGAAGCGCCGTTCCGAGCGCAAGTTCTTCCCGGGTTACGTGCTGGTCCAGATCGAAACCCACGACGAAGGCGGCATTCCGCGCATCGACAACGAAAGCTGGCACCTGGTCAAGGAAACGCCGAAGGTGATGGGCTTCATCGGCGGTACCGCCGATCGTCCGCTGCCGATCCGCGACGAAGAGGCCGATGCGATCCTGCAGCGGGTTCAGGATGGTGTGGAGAAGCCGCGTCCGAAGGTGCTGTTCGAGCCGGGCCAGATGGTCCGCGTCACCGACGGCCCGTTCAACGACTTCAACGGCGTGGTCGAGGAAGTCAACTACGAGAAGAGCCGCCTGCGCGTGGCGGTGCTGATCTTCGGCCGTTCCACCCCGGTGGAACTGGAATTCGGTCAGGTCGAGAAGGCCTGAGCCCGCTCCGGCGCGGCTGCGCCGGGCGCCAAAATCTCTGCTATACTGCGCGGCTCCCTGTCCAGGCAAGCCGCCGGGCAGAACGGAAGCCGCCGCGAGGCGGCTTTCTGCGCACTTCAAAAACGTGATGGCGGGACACGTGATTTTCCCGTCGCGATGGGGAGCCTGCGGTTTAGGCGCTAGCACCCGGAGACACTAAAATGGCAAAGAAAGTCGTCGGTTACATCAAGCTGCAGGTGAAGGCCGGTCAGGCCAACCCCTCGCCGCCGGTCGGTCCTGCGCTGGGTCAGCGCGGCCTGAACATCATGGAATTCTGCAAGGCGTTCAACGCCGCCACGCAGAAGCTGGAGCCGGGCCTGCCGACTCCGGTCATCATCACGGCCTATTCGGACCGTACCTTCACCTTCGTCACCAAGAGCACCCCGGCCAGCGTGCTGCTGAAGAAGGCCGCGGGCGTCAGCTCCGGCTCCAAGCGCCCGAACACCGAGAAGGTGGGCAAGGTGACCCGCAAGCAGCTCGAAGAGATCGCCAAGGCGAAGGAAGCCGACCTGACGGCGGCGGAGCTGGAAGCGGCGGTACGCACGATTGCGGGTTCCGCCCGCAGCATGGGCCTGACGGTGGAGGGTTAAGCAATGGCACAGACCAAGCGACAGAAAGCGATCCGTGCTGCCGTGCAGCCGGGCAAGGCGTATTCGATCGACGAAGCGCTGAAGATCGTCAAGACCACCAGCAAGGCCAAGTTCGTCGAAGCCGTCGACGTGGCCGTGCGCCTGGGCGTGGACGCGAAGAAGTCCGACCAGCAGGTGCGCGGTTCCACCGTGCTGCCGGCCGGTACCGGCAAGAGCGTGCGCGTGGCCGTGTTCGCCCCCGCCGGCGCCAAGGCCGATGAGGCGCTGGCCGCCGGTGCCGACGCCGTCGGCATGGACGACCTCGCCGAGAAGATGCAGGGCGGCGACCTGAACTACGACGTGGTCATCGCCACCCCGGACGCGATGCGCGTCGTCGGCAAGCTGGGCACCCTGCTGGGCCCGCGCGGCCTGATGCCGAACCCCAAGGTCGGCACCGTGTCCGCCAACCCGGCCGAAGCGGTCAAGAACGCCAAGTCGGGCCAGGTGCGCTACCGCACCGACAAGGCCGGCATCATCCACTGCACCATCGGCAAGGCCAGCTTCGAAGACGACGCGCTGAAGAGCAACCTGCAGGCGCTGCTGCTGGACCTGGTCAAGGCCAAGCCGGCGACCTCGAAGGGCACCTACCTGCAGAAGATCTCGGTGAGCTCGACCATGGGTCCTGGCGTCACCATCGATCAGGCGTCGCTGTCCCTGAAGTAATCGCAACACGGCGCCGCCCGTCAGGTGCGGCGCCGGTGTCACCCTTTTGAAGGCGTCGCCCGGGGCAACCCGACGCGAAGCCGTCAAAGACCGCAGGCGCGGTCTGCGCACACCGACGACGGGCACGGAAGCTCGACACGGCAAGGAGTCGCCGTCGGTACAGCGGGATCGCTTAATCAGTCCCCTCGGGGACGCGCCGGCGTAGATGGTGCCGCCTTTCTGGAGTTTTTCTGGTGCAGGCCAGCCCGGTGTTCCGGGCGCGCTCACTCCAGGTCTGGAACGGCCACCAACTGGGATGCCATGCGGCATCCCCGGCATCCAGGAAGGAGGCCGCCCAGGACCGCAAGCGGCAGGAGCCGCGAGCGGAGTAAGTTTGAAGCAGGGATTCGGGATTCGGGATTGGGGATTGGCAAGAGCGGCGGTATCGCTCCTGACGCATCCCAGGTCGCGCATTTCAACTCCCGGCTTTAACGGAGGAGTGCAATGGCTCTCAATCTGTCCCAGAAGCAAGAAGTCGTCGCCGAACTGGCCGACGTCGCCGCGAAGGCCCACTCCTTGGTTGCTGCCGAGTACGCCGGCATCACGGTCTCGCAAATGACCGCGATGCGCAAGAAAGCGCGCGAAACCGGTGTGTACTTGCGTGTTGTCAAGAACACCCTGGCCGCGCGTGCCGTTGCCGGTACCGAATACGAGTGCGTCCAGGACGCGCTGGTCGGTCCGCTGCTGTATGCGTTCTCGACGGAAGAACCCGGCGCTGCCGGTCGTCTGATCAAGGAATTCGCCAAGGGTAACGACAAGCTGCAGGCCAAGGTCGTGTCGCTGGGTGGTCAGCTGTATCCGGCCGCTCATCTCGAGGTGTTGGCGTCGCTGCCGACCCGCGAGCAGGCGCTGGCCATGCTGGCACGCGTGCTGGCCGAGCCGGCGAGCATGTTCGCCCGTGCGGTCAAGGCCGTGGGCGACAAGCAGGGTGGCGGCGACGCCGCGCCTGCCGACGCCGAAGCGGAAGCCCCGGCCGAAACGGCTTAAGTTCGCGACACCTGAAACGGTTCACTAGAACCTCATCCAGAAAAAATTCCAAAGGTAATCACAATGTCCCTGTCTAACGAGCAGATCGTCGACGCAATCGCCGAAAAGACCCTCATGGAAGTGATGGAGCTGGTCAAGGCCATCGAAGACAAGTTCGGCGTCTCCGCCGCCGCCCCGGTCGCCGCTGCCGGTCCGGCCGTGGCCGCCGCCCCGGTCGAAGAGCAGACCGAGTTCAACGTCATCCTGATCGACGCCGGCGCCAAGAAGGTCGACGTCATCAAGGCCGTCCGCGCCATCACCGGCCTGGGCCTGAAGGAAGCCAAGGACCTCACCGAGGCCGGCGGCGTCCTGAAGGAAGCCGTGTCGAAGGAAGACGCCGACAAGTTCAAGAAGGACCTGGAAGCCGCTGGCGCGAAGGTCGAAGTCAAGTAAGCAGTCCCTTGCATCGCCAGCCGTTCAAGGCGATGCACTGAAGGCTGGGGGCGAAAGCCCCCGGCCTTTGGCCGTTTCAGGCGGGAACCGGGAATCGGGAAGGGAGAATCGGAACAGCCACGCTACGTGCGCTCCACGATTCCCCTTTGTCCATTCCCCAGTCCCCGCTTCACCACCGAGTTGGTAGTTGGAAGTAGCGGGAGAAGGCGTGCTGGTGCCGGCAATACCAGCGACTTCCAACTGACAATTTATGTTCACTCAGGGCCGCGGACGCGTGGCCCGCATCAGCCAAGGTGATACCTCATGACGTCTTATTCGTTCACCGAAAAGAAGCGTATCCGCAAGGACTTCGGCAAGCAGCGCTCGATCCTCGAAGTGCCGTTCCTGCTCGCCATCCAGGTGGATTCCTACCGCGAATTCCTGCAGGAGAACACCGACCCGAACAAGCGTTCGGACCACGGCCTGCACGCGGCCCTGAAATCGGTGTTCCCGATCTCCAGCTACAGCGGCAACGCGGCGCTGGAGTACGTCGGCTACAAGCTCGGCGAACCGGTGTTCGACGAGCGTGAATGCCGCCAGCGCGGCATGAGCTACGGCGCGCCGCTGCGCGTGACCGTGCGCCTGGTGATCTACGATCGCGAGTCCTCGACCAAGGCGATCAAGTACGTCAAGGAGCAGGAGGTCTACCTCGGCGAAATCCCGCTGATGACCGACAACGGCACCTTCATCGTCAACGGCACCGAGCGCGTCATCGTCTCGCAGCTGCACCGCTCGCCGGGCGTGTTCTTCGACCACGACCGCGGCAAGACCCACAGCTCGGGCAAGCTGCTGTACAGCGCCCGCATCATCCCGTACCGCGGCTCCTGGCTGGACTTCGAGTTCGACCCGAAGGACGCGCTGTTCACCCGTATCGACCGCCGCCGCAAGCTGCCGGTGTCGATCCTGCTGCGCGCGCTCGGCTACTCGAACGAGGAGATGCTGTCCGAGTTCTTCGAGATCAACACCTTCCACATCGACCCGAAGGAAGGCGTGCAGCTGGAGCTGGTGCCCGAGCGCCTGCGCGGCGAGACCCTGAACTTCGATCTGGCCGACGGCGACAAGGTCATCGTCGAAGCCGGCAAGCGCATCACCGCGCGCCACGTCAAGCAGCTCGAGGCCTCCGGCATCGCCGCGCTGGCCGTGCCCGACGAGTACCTGGTCGGCCGCATCCTGTCGCACGACGTGGTCGATGCCTCGACCGGCGAACTGCTGGCCAGCGCCAACGACGAAATCAGCGAAGATCAGCTGACCGCGTTCCGCAAGGCCGGCGTCGATGCCGTGGGCACGCTGTGGGTCAACGACCTGGATCGCGGCCCGTACCTGTCCAACACCCTGCGCATCGATCCGACCAAGACCCAGCTCGAGGCGCTGGTCGAGATCTACCGCATGATGCGTCCGGGCGAGCCGCCGACCAAGGACGCCGCGCAGAACCTGTTCCACAACCTGTTCTTCACCTTCGAGCGCTACGACCTGTCGACGGTCGGCCGCATGAAGTTCAACCGCCGTGTCGGCCGCAAGGAAGTCACCGGCGAGTCGGTGCTGTACGACAAGAAGTACTTCGGCGAGCGCAACGACGAGGAGTCCAAGCGTCTGGTCGCCGAGCACGCCGACAGCTCCGACATCCTGGACGTGATCAAGGTCCTGACCGAGATCCGCAACGGCCGCGGCGTGGTCGACGACATCGACCACCTGGGCAACCGTCGCGTGCGTTCGGTCGGCGAAATGGCCGAGAACGTGTTCCGTGTGGGCCTGGTCCGCGTCGAGCGCGCGGTCAAGGAGCGTCTGTCGATGGCCGAGTCCGAAGGCCTGACCCCGCAGGAGCTGATCAACGCCAAGCCGGTGGCCGCCGCGATCAAGGAGTTCTTCGGCTCCTCGCAGCTGTCGCAGTTCATGGACCAGAACAACCCGCTGTCGGAAGTGACGCACAAGCGTCGCGTCTCCGCGCTGGGTCCGGGCGGTCTGACCCGCGAGCGTGCCGGCTTCGAAGTGCGCGACGTGCATCCGACCCACTACGGCCGCGTCTGCACCATCGAAACGCCGGAAGGCCCGAACATCGGCCTGATCAACTCGCTGGCGGTGTATGCCCGCACCAACCAGTACGGCTTCCTCGAGACGCCGTACCGTAAGGTCGTGGACGGCCAGATCACCGACGAAGTCGAGTACCTGTCGGCGATCGAAGAGAACGAGTACGTCATCGCCCAGGCCAACGCGCTGCACGATGCCAAGAGCCGCCTGACCGAGCAGTTCGTGCCGTGCCGCTACCAGGGCGAGTCGCTGCTGAAGCCGCCGGCGGAAGTGCACTTCATGGACGTGTCGCCGATGCAGACCGTGTCGATCGCGGCCGCGCTTGTGCCGTTCCTGGAGCACGACGACGCCAACCGCGCACTGATGGGCGCGAACATGCAGCGCCAGGCCGTGCCGACGCTGCGTGCGCAGAAGCCGCTGGTCGGTACCGGCATCGAGCGCGCCGTGGCGCGCGACTCGGGCGTGACCGTGAACGCCCGCCGTGGCGGCGTGATCGAGCAGATCGACGCCGGCCGCATCGTGGTCAAGGTCAACGAGGCCGAGATCGGCGGCGGCACCGACGCCGGCGTCGACATCTACAACCTGATCAAGTACACCCGCTCCAACCAGAACACCTGCATCAACCAGCGTCCGCTGGTGAACGTGGGCGACGTGATCGCGCGCGGCGACGTGCTGGCCGACGGCCCCTCGACCGACATCGGCGAGCTGGCCCTGGGCCAGAACATGCTGATCGCGTTCATGCCGTGGAACGGCTACAACTTCGAAGACTCCATCCTGCTCTCCGAGCGCGTGGTGGAAGAGGATCGCTACACCACGATCCACATCGAAGAGCTGACCTGCGTGGCGCGCGACACCAAGCTGGGACCGGAGGAAATCTCCGCCGACATCCCCAACGTGTCCGAGCAGGCGCTGAACCGTCTGGACGAGAGCGGCGTGGTGTACATCGGTGCGGAAGTGCGCGCCGGCGACATCATGGTCGGCAAGGTCACGCCGAAGGGCGAGAGCCAGCTGACCCCGGAAGAGAAGCTGCTGCGCGCGATCTTCGGCGAGAAGGCCTCGGACGTGAAGGACAGCTCGCTGCGCGTGCCGCCGGGCATGGACGGCACCGTCATCGACGTGCAGGTGTTCACCCGCGACGGCATCGAGAAGGACAAGCGCGCCCGCCAGATCGAGGAAAACGAGATCAAGCGGGTCAAGAAGGACTTCGACGACCAGTTCCGCATCCTGGAAAGCGCGATCTATGCGCGTCTGCGTGGCCAGCTGATCGGCAAGGTCGCCAACGGCGGTCCGAACCTGAAGAAGGGCGACACCATCAGCGACGCCTACCTGGACGGCCTGAAGAAGTCCGACTGGTTCGCGCTGCGCATGAAGGACGAGGACGCCTCCGAGGCGATCGAGCGCGCGCAGAAGCAGATCCAGGCGCACGAGAAGGAGTTCGAGCGTCGCTTCGCCGACAAGCGCGGCAAGATCACCGCCGGCGACGACCTCGCTCCGGGCGTGCTGAAGATGGTCAAGGTGTTCCTGGCGGTGAAGCGCCGCATCCAGCCCGGCGACAAGATGGCCGGTCGCCACGGCAACAAGGGTGTCGTGTCGATGATCCAGCCGATCGAGGACATGCCGTACATGGCCAACGGCGAGACCGTGGACATCGTGCTGAACCCGCTGGGCGTGCCGTCGCGTATGAACATCGGCCAGGTGCTGGAAGTGCACCTGGGCTGGGCCGCCAAGGGCCTGGGTCGCAAGATCCAGAACATGCTCGAGGCCCAGGCCAAGGTCGCCGACCTGCGCAAGTTCCTGGCGCAGATCTACAACCACGACCAGAAGCTGGGCGAGGACCGCGTGGATCTGGACCAGTTCAGCGACGCGGAGCTGCTGGCGTTGTCGAAGAACCTGACCGACGGCGTGCCGATGGCCACCCCGGTGTTCGACGGCGCCACCGAGGCCGAGATCAAGCACATGCTCGAACTCGCCGACCTGCCGATCAGCGGCCAGACCCAGCTGTACGACGGCCGCACCGGCGAGGCGTTCGATCGCCACACCACGGTCGGCTACATGCACATGCTGAAGCTGAATCACCTGGTCGACGACAAGATGCACGCGCGCTCCACCGGCCCGTACTCGCTGGTCACCCAGCAGCCGCTGGGCGGCAAGGCGCAGTTCGGCGGCCAGCGCTTCGGCGAAATGGAAGTCTGGGCGCTGGAAGCCTACGGCGCGGCCTACACCCTGCAGGAAATGCTGACGGTGAAGTCCGACGACGTGCAGGGCCGCAACCAGATGTACAAGAACATCGTCGACGGCGAGCACGAGATGGTCGCCGGCATGCCGGAGTCCTTCAACGTGCTGGTGAAGGAAATCCGCTCGCTGGCGATCAACATGGAACTGGAAGACTGAGGGCAGGGAATGAGGAGTCGGGACTAGGAAACCGCCCGGGCGTTTGCCCACAGGCCGCCGGCGTTTCCTGTCCCGCCTCTCCGCTTCCAACGATTCCCTATTCGCTATTCCCGATTCCCGGAGAAATCAAATGAAAGACCTGCTCAACCTCTTCAACCAGCAGCGCCAGACGCTGGACTTCGACGCGATCAAGATCGCGCTGGCCTCGCCGGACCTGATCCGTTCGTGGTCCTTCGGCGAAGTGAAGAAGCCGGAAACCATCAACTACCGGACCTTCAAGCCCGAGCGCGACGGCCTGTTCTGCGCCGCCATCTTCGGCCCGATCAAGGACTACGAGTGCCTGTGCGGCAAGTACAAGCGCATGAAGCACCGCGGCGTGGTCTGCGAGAAGTGCGGCACCGAAGTGACCCTGGCCAAGGTGCGCCGCGAGCGCATGGGCCACATCGACCTGGCCTCGCCGGTCGCGCACATCTGGTTCCTGAAGTCGCTGCCGTCGCGCATCGGCCTGATGCTGGACATGACCCTGCGCGACATCGAGCGCGTGCTGTACTTCGAAGCCTACGTGGTGACCGAGCCGGGCCTGACCGCCCTGGAGCGCCGCCAGCTGCTGACCGAAGAGCAGTACCTGACCGCGCGCCAGGAGCACGGCGACGACTTCGACGCCGCCATGGGCGCCGAGGCCGTGTACGAACTGCTGCGCACCATCGACCTGCAGTCGGAGATGACCCGCCTGCGCGAAGAGATCGCCAGCACCGGTTCGGAAACCAAGCTCAAGCGTCTGACCAAGCGCATCAAGCTGATCGAGGCCTTCATCGAGTCCGGCAACCGCCCGGAGTGGATGGTGATGACCGTGCTGCCGGTGCTGCCGCCGGATCTGCGTCCGCTGGTGCCGCTGGACGGCGGCCGCTTCGCGACCTCCGATCTGAACGATCTGTACCGCCGCGTCATCAACCGCAACAACCGCCTGCGCCGCCTGCTCGAGCTGAACGCGCCGGACATCATCGTGCGCAACGAAAAGCGCATGCTGCAGGAATCGGTCGATGCGTTGCTGGACAACGGCCGTCGCGGCCGTGCCATCACCGGCACCAACAAGCGCCCGCTGAAGTCGCTGGCCGACATGATCAAGGGCAAGCAGGGCCGGTTCCGCCAGAACCTGCTCGGCAAGCGCGTGGACTACTCCGGCCGTTCGGTGATCGTGGTCGGCCCGACCCTGCGCCTGCACGAGTGCGGCCTGCCGAAGAAGATGGCGCTGGAGCTGTTCAAGCCGTTCGTGTTCGCCAAGCTGCAGCGTCGCGGCCTGGCCACCACCATCAAGGCCGCCAAGAAGCTGGTCGAGCGCGAAGAAGCCGAAGTCTGGGACATCCTGGAAGAGGTGATCCGCGAGCACCCGGTGCTGCTGAACCGTGCGCCGACCCTGCACCGTCTGGGCATCCAGGCGTTCGAGCCGGTGCTGATCGAAGGCAAGGCGATCCAGCTGCACCCGCTGGTCTGCACCGCGTTCAACGCCGACTTCGACGGTGACCAGATGGCCGTGCACGTGCCGCTGTCGCTGGAAGCGCAGCTGGAAGCGCGCGCGCTGATGATGTCCACCAACAACATCCTGTCGCCGGCCAACGGCGAGCCGATCATCGTGCCGTCGCAGGACGTGGTGCTGGGTCTGTACTACATGACCCGCGCGCTGGAGAACAAGAAGGGCGAGGGCATGGTCTTCGCCAACATCGCCGAAGTGAAGCGCGCCTACGACAACCGTGCGGTCGAACTGCACGCCAAGGTCAAGGTCCGCATCACCGAGACGGTGATCGACGAGGACGGCAACCGCACCAAGAAGGCCTCGATCGTGGACACCACGATCGGGCGTGCGCTGCTGGCCGAGATCCTGCCGGAAGGCCTGCCGTTCGCGCTGGCCAACACCGAGCTGACCAAGAAGAACATCAGCCGCCTGATCAACTCCAGCTACCGCCAGCTGGGTCTGAAGGACAGTGTCGTGTTCGCCGACAAGCTGATGTACACCGGCTTCGCCTACGCGACCCGTGCCGGCGTGTCGATCGGCATCGACGACATGCTGATCCCGTCGGAGAAGAAGGGCATCCTCGGCGAAGCCGAGCAGGAAGTGCTGGAAATCCAGGAGCAGTACCAGTCCGGTCTGGTCACCGCCGGCGAGCGCTACAACAAGGTCGTGGACATCTGGTCGCGCACCAACGAGCGCATCGCCAAGGCGATGATGGACACCATCGGCACCGAGAAGGTGGTCAACGCCAAGGGCGAGACCATTGACCAGAAGTCGATGAACTCGCTGTACATCATGGCCGACTCTGGCGCGCGTGGTTCGCAGGCGCAGATCCGTCAGCTGGCCGGCATGCGCGGCCTGATGGCCCGCCCGGACGGCTCGATCATCGAGACGCCGATCAAGGCGAACTTCCGCGAAGGCCTGAACGTGCAGGAGTACTTCAACTCCACCCACGGTGCCCGTAAGGGTCTGGCCGATACCGCACTGAAGACCGCCAACTCCGGTTACCTGACCCGCCGCCTGGTCGACGTGGCGCAGGACGTGGTGATCACCGAGCCCGATTGCGGCACCACCGACGGCCTGACCATGACCCCGATCGTGGAAGGCGGCGACGTGGTCGAACCGTTGCGCGACCGCGTGCTCGGCCGCGTGGTGGCCGAGGACGTGTTCCTGCCGGGTAATGACGAGGATCCGATCGTCACCCGCAACACCCTGCTCGACGAGCAGTGGGTGGCCAAGCTGGAAGAGGCCGGCGTGCAGTCGGTCAAGGTCCGCTCGACCATCACCTGCGAATCGGCGTTCGGCGTGTGCGCGCGCTGCTACGGCCGCGACCTGGCCCGTGGCCACCTGGTCAACATCGGCGAAGCGGTCGGCGTCATCGCCGCGCAGTCGATCGGCGAGCCGGGTACCCAGCTGACCATGCGTACCTTCCACATCGGCGGCGCGGCCTCGCGTGCGGCGGCGGTGGACAACATCACGGTCAAGACCACCGGTTCGATCAAGTTCAACAACCTCAAGTCGGTCGAGCACGCCAACGGCTCGCTGGTGGCGGTGTCGCGTTCGGGCGAACTGTCGGTGCTCGACGGCCACGGCCGCGAGCGCGAGCGCTACAAGCTGCCGTACGGCGCCACCATCACCGCCAAGGACGGTGACGCGGTCAAGGCCGGCCAGTCGGTGGCGAACTGGGATCCGCACAACCACCCGATCGTGTCGGAAGTGGCCGGTTTCATCCGCTTCATCGACTTCATCGACGGCGTCACCGTCATCGAGAAGACCGACGAACTGACCGGCCTGGCCTCGCGCGAGATCACCGATCCGAAGCGTCGCGGCACCCAGGCCAAGGACCTGCGCCCGATCGTGCGCATCGTCGACGCCAAGGGCAACGACCTGACCATCCCGGGCACCGATCTGCCGGCGCAGTACCTGCTGCCGCCGCGCTCGATCGTCAACCTGCAGGACGGCGCGCCGGTCGGCGTGGGCGATGTGGTCGCCAAGATCCCGCAGGAAGCGTCCAAGACCCGCGACATCACCGGTGGTCTGCCGCGCGTGGCCGACCTGTTCGAAGCGCGCAAGCCGAAGGATCCGGCGATCCTGGCCGAGCGTTCGGGCATCATCAGCTTCGGCAAGGACACCAAGGGCAAGCAGCGCCTGATCATCAAGGACACCGACGGGTCGGAGCACGAAGAGCTGATCCCGAAGTACCGCCAGATCATCGTGTTCGAAGGCGAGCACGTGGCCAAGGGCGAAACCGTGGTGGACGGCGAGCCGAGCCCGCAGGACATCCTGCGTCTGCTGGGCGTCGAGCCGCTGGCCGCGTACCTGGTCAAGGAAATCCAGGACGTGTACCGCCTGCAGGGCGTGAAGATCAACGACAAGCACATCGAGGTCATCACCCGGCAGATGCTGCGCAAGGTCGAGATCACCGACCAGGGCAACAGCAAGTTCCTCAACGGCGAGCAGGCCGAGCGCCAGCGCGTCATTGAGGAGAACGCCCGCCTGGTGACCCGCAACGAACTGCCGGCCAAGTACGAGCCGGTGCTGCTGGGCATCACCAAGGCCTCGCTGGCGACCGAGTCGTTCATCTCGGCCGCGTCGTTCCAGGAGACCACCCGCGTCCTCACCGAGGCGGCGGTCCGCGGCACCAGCGACACGCTGCGCGGCCTGAAGGAAAACGTGATCGTGGGTCGCCTGATCCCGGCCGGTACCGGCCTGGCGTACCACAACACGCGCCGCCGCAACGCCAGCGGCCTGACCGAGTCGGAGATGCAGACCCTGTCCGGCGGCAGCGCCGAGCCGGCGGTCGAGACCTCCGCCCCGGCGGCTGCCGGCAGCGAAGAGTAAGCAGCACGCCGGACCGGTCCCGCCCGCGGCGCCGGTCTACCACGCGAAAGGGGGCGCAGCGGAAGCGCCCCGTATTCCGGCCCCGGATGGGCCAGCAAGTAAAAATTCCGTTGTGTTGACGGCGCTTTGACTTGCCCGCTATACTTTCCTGTCTCGGCAGGCCGTCCTTCGGCCTGCCTTCGTTTTCACGCATCCAGGCCCGACGGCCTCAATCAGAAGAATCCACTGATGGCGACGATCAACCAGCTGGTCCGCAAGCCGCGGCAGGCGACCACCTACAAGAGCGCCTCTCCGGCGCTGGACAAGTGCCCGCAGCGCCGTGGCGTCTGCACGCGCGTGTACACCACCACCCCGAAGAAGCCGAACTCGGCCCTGCGCAAGGTCGCCAAGGTGCGCCTGACCAACCAGGAAGAGGTCATCAGCTACATCGGCGGCGAAGGCCACAACCTGCAGGAGCACTCCGTGGTCCTGATCCGCGGCGGTCGCGTCAAGGATCTGCCGGGCGTGCGCTACCACACCGTGCGCGGTTCGCTCGACGCCGCCGGCGTCGCCAAGCGTCGCCAGGGTCGTTCCAAGTACGGCGCCAAGCGCCCGAAGAGCTAAGGGAAAGTACACATGTCTCGTAAAGGTAATACGCCGCAGCGCGCCGTTCTCCCGGACCCCAAGCACGGGAGCGAAACCATCGCCCGCTTCATCAACATGGTGATGCTGAGCGGCAAGAAGTCGGTCGCCGAAAAGATCGTGTACGGCGCGATGGACGTGATCGGCGAGAAGAACCCCAACGCCATCGAGCTGGTGCAGAAGGCGCTGGACAACGTCGCTCCGGCGGTCGAAGTCAAGTCCCGCCGCGTCGGCGGTGCCACCTACCAGGTGCCGGTCGAGGTGCGTTCCTCCCGTCGCATGGCGCTGGCGATGCGTTGGCTGATCGACTCGGCGCGCAAGCGCGGCGAGAACTCGATGCCGCGCAAGCTCGCGGCCGAGCTGGTCGATGCTTCGGAAAACCGTGGCGGCGCCATCAAGAAGCGCGAAGAGACTCACCGCATGGCGGAAGCGAACAAGGCGTTCGCGCACTACCGCTGGTGACCTTCCGGGCCTTGGAAACGGGGCCCGCTGGCACCATCTGAGTGCCGCTAGCCGCGCCGTTGCGCGTGGCACAAATCCGAAGGCCGCCGCAAGGCGGCGTTCGGCCATCCGAAATCCAAGAAATTTGAGAGGCTCCCTGTGGCCCGTACCACTCCCATCGAGCGTTACCGCAACTTCGGCATCATGGCTCACATCGATGCCGGCAAGACCACCACCTCCGAACGCATCCTGTTCTACACCGGCGTCAGCCACAAGATCGGCGAGGTGCATGACGGTGCCGCGACGATGGACTGGATGGAGCAGGAGCAGGAGCGTGGCATCACGATCACCTCCGCGGCCACCACCGCGTTCTGGACCGGCATGGACAAGTCCATGCCGCAGCACCGCTTCAACATCATCGACACCCCCGGGCACGTGGACTTCACCATCGAAGTCGAGCGCTCGCTGCGCGTGCTCGACGGTGCGGTGTTCGTGCTGTGCGCGGTCGGCGGCGTGCAGCCGCAGTCCGAGACCGTGTGGCGTCAGGCCAACAAGTACGCGGTGCCGCGTCTGGCGTTCGTCAACAAGATGGACCGCACCGGCGCCAACTTCGACAAGGTCGTCGAGCAGCTGAAGGCCCGCCTGGGCGCCTACCCGGTGCCGATGCAGGTGCCGATCGGCGCCGAAGACGGCTTCGAGGGCGTGGTCGACCTGGTCAAGATGAAGGCGATCCACTGGGATACCGCCTCGCAGGGCACCGTGTTCGAATACCGCGACATCCCCGCGCACCTGGTCGACAAGGCCACCGAAGCGCGCGCGTTCATGGTCGAGGCCGCGGCCGAAGCCAACGAAGACCTGATGGACAAGTACCTCAACGAGGGCGACCTGTCCGAGGCCGAGATCCTGGGCGGTCTGCGCGAGCGCACCCTGAAGGTGGAAGTGGTGCCGGTGTACTGCGGTACCGCGTTCAAGAACAAGGGCGTGCAGGCCATGCTCGACGGCGTGATCCAGCTGCTGCCGTCGCCCAGCGACCGTCCGCCGGTCAAGGGCATCGACGAGGACGAGAAGGAAGACAGCCGTCCGGCCACCGACAACGCGCCGTTCTCGGCGCTGGCGTTCAAGATCATGACCGACCCGTTCGTCGGCTCGCTGACCTTCTTCCGCGTCTACTCGGGCACGCTGAACTCTGGCGACCAGGTGTACAACCCGGTCAAGTCGAAGAAGGAGCGCGTGGGTCGCATCCTGCAGATGCACTCCAACAACCGCGAAGAGATCAAGGAAGTGCGCGCGGGCGACATCGCCGCGGCGGTGGGTCTGAAGGACGTCACCACCGGCGACACGCTGTGCGCGCAGGACCACATCATCACCCTGGAGCGCATGGTGTTCCCGGAGCCGGTGATCTCGATGGCGGTCGAGCCGAAGACCAAGTCCGACCAGGAAAAGATGGGCATCGCGCTGAGCCGTCTGGCGCAGGAAGATCCCTCGTTCCGCGTCAACACCGACGAAGAGTCCGGCCAGACCATCATCCGCGGCATGGGCGAGCTGCACCTGGAAATCATCGTCGACCGCATGAAGCGCGAGTTCAACGTCGAAGCCAACGTCGGCAAGCCGCAGGTGGCCTACCGCGAGACCATCCGCAAGGCGGTCAAGCAGGAAGGCAAGTTCGTGCGTCAGTCCGGCGGTAAGGGCCAGTACGGTCACGTCGTGCTCGAGATCGAGCCGCAGGAACGCGGCCAGGGCTACACCTTCGAGAACGCGATCGTCGGCGGCGTGGTGCCGAAGGAATACATCCCGGCGGTGGACAAGGGCATCCAGGAAGCGGTGGCCAACGGCGTGATGGCCGGCTATCCGATCGTGGACGTCAAGGTGCGCCTGATCGACGGTTCGTACCACGACGTCGACTCGTCGGAAATGGCGTTCAAGATCGCCGGCTCGATGGGCTTCAAGGAAGGCTTCAACAAGGCCAACCCGGTGCTGCTGGAGCCGATCATGAAGGTCGAGATCGTCACCCCGGAGGATTACCTGGGCGACGTGATGGGCGACGTGAGCCGTCGTCGCGGCATCCTGCAGGGTCAGGACGACAGCCCGTCGGGCAAGGTGATCAACGCGATGGTGCCGCTGGGCGAAATGTTCGGCTACGCCACCACGCTGCGCTCGATGTCGCAGGGTCGCGCCACCTTCTCGATGGAGTTCGACCACTACGCCGAAGCGCCGGCCAACATCGCCGACTCGGTCATCAAGAAGAACTGAGATTAGAGCGACGGGATGCGTGCCGCGGACTCGATCCGCGCCGCATCCCGCTCGCTCGTCCCCCAATACGAATCACGAGGTAGAGAAGACATGGCAAAGGGTAAGTTCGAGCGCACCAAGCCGCACGTCA
>NZ_AQOJ01000083.1:0-3358 GCF_000364685.1 Xanthomonas sp. SHU 166 | reverse complement strand
GTTGGAGGTGATGACCTTGTACTCGCCGATCGCCAGCTGCGGGAACGGGTTGCCCTGGCTGTCGTTCTGGCCGGCGATACCGCCCTTGGCCACGTAGCTCTTCTGGCTGACGCCGTCGATGTACAGATTGCCGGCACTGCTGTTGGAGGCGCCACCGCGCAGCGTGGTGTGACCCTGCGAATCGATCTGGAACACCATGCCCGGCACGGTGTCGGCGAACTCCAGGAAGTTGCGGGTGGCCTGCGGCAGCTGCTCGATCTGGTGCAGCGACACCACGTTGCCCACTTCCGAGGTCTTGACGTCCTTCAGTAACGGCGCGCTGACGGTGATGGTGTCCAGGGTCGTGGCGTTGCCGCCGGCAGCCGGGGTGGCGGCGTCCAGATCGACGGTGGACGAGGACGCGACCTGCAGGGTCACCGTCTTGGTAACGCCATTGGCCTCGACCTTGTAGGTGCCCGGCGGCAGGCCGACCACGGTGTAGCTACCGTTGGCGGCGATCGGCGCGCGGCGCACCGAGCCGGTGGCGATGTTGGTGACGGTGACCTCGGTACCGGCCTGGGCGGCGGCAACCTGACCACGCAGCGTGGCGTTGCTGGACTGGGCCATCGCCGGCATGGTGGCGAACAGGCAGGTGGCCAGCGCGCAGCACAGCAGGCTGCGTGCGGGCAGGTTGGAGGCGGAACGCGATTTCTTCATGACTAAAGCCCTCCCAGGGCGGTCAACGGGATCATTGTTGTGTTCTTCTAGGTGGTGCAAAAAACGACATCGGTGCTGCATGCGTCGGTGTCAGTCCATGGCGGTCCCTCGCTGGGCACTGGAGGCACGAACGATGAGTTGCGGGGCGATCGCATTGGCCGCTGCCGCCGACGCCACCGGAGCGGCATGCGGCTCCAGCGCACCGAGCAGCAGTTGCATGGCGCGGGCGCCGAAGCCGGCGATGTCCACGCGCATGGTCGTCAGGGCCGGATGCACGTAGCGTGCCATCGGCACGTCGTCGAAGCCGGCCAGGGCGATGTCCTCGGGCACGCGCAGCCCGGCATGGGTGAAAGCGAACAGGCAGCCCAGCGCCATCATGTCGTTGGCGGCGAACACCACGTCCGGGCGCTGGCCCTGCAGCAGGGCTTCGCCCGCGCGGTACCCGGAGGCCTCGTCGAAGGCGCCGGGCAGCACCAGCGGTGCCACCTGCGGGCAGCGCTCGCGCAGTTCGTCGCGGTAGCCGCGCAGGCGTTCGCGCGCATCGAAGTTGTCGTCCGGCCCGGCGATGAAGGCGATGCGGCGATGGCCCACGTCCAGCAGGTGGCGGGTCATCGCACGCGCGCCGCCGTAATTGTCGACGTTGAGCACCTGCGCCTCGCCGATGCGCTCGGCGCAGTTCATCAGCACCGCCGGCAGCGTGCCGGGCAACATGTCGGCCGGGTCCTCGGCATCGCTGGCCAGGGACGGCGACATGATCAGCAGTCCGTCGACGCGTCCGGGCATGCGCCGCACCGCCAGCCGCTGCTGTTCCGGCTCGCCGTGGTAGCTGGACACCAGCAGGTGCAGGCCGCGCTCGCGCGCCACCGTGTCGATGCCGCGGATCAGTTCGGAGAAGAACTCGCCGTGCAGGTCCGGCAGCACCACGCCGATGGTGTGGGTGCGGCGGCTGCTCAGGCTGCGCGCGGCGTGGTGCGGCACGTAGTGCAGGGTGCGCGCGGCTTCCAGCACGCGCGCGCGCACCGACTCGGCCACGTGCTGATGGCCGTTCATGGTGCGCGACACGGTGGCCACCGAGACGTTGGCCAGGCGCGCCACGTCCTTGATGGTGATGTTGGCGCGCGCATCCGGCGCCGGCACGGGGGGCGGACTCACCAGCGTGCCTCCAGGGTCCGGAACGGCTTGGACAGGGTCACGCCGCCGGCGTCGTAGTGGTCGATCCGGCGGCCGTCCACGCGCACCTGGGTCGGCCGCGTGCGCGTCGGCCAGACCACGCGCACGGCGGTGCCGGCGCGCAGGCCGCTGTCGAGTTCGACGCGCAGCCGCCCGTCGCGCTGACGCGCACGCAGGCCGAGCGTGCCGTAGGCGGTGGGCAGGCGCTGCACGGCCAGGCCATCGTCGGCGAGCCAGGCTGGCGGCACGCCGGGCAGCAGCACCAGCGCATCGTCGCCCTCGTGCATGAGCATGCCGAATAGGGCGCGCGCGTACTCGGCGCCGATCCAGGTATGCGGCATGTCGCCCAGGTAGCGCGGGAAGCGCAGCCGCGACTGCACCACCTCGGCCAGCACCTGCCATTCGAACGGGCGGCGGTCGCGCAGCAGATCCTGCAGCAGTTCGTCGGCCACCTGCGGCTGGTCCAGATGCACGTAGGTCAGCACGTTGCGCATCTCGTACGGGGTGTAGGCCCACAGCGCATTGGGTTGCTTGCGCTGGCGCACGTCTTCCAGATAGCGCGCGAAAGTGGTGCGCAGCGCCGCCTCCGGCAGCAGGTCCTGCTGGCCGGTGGGATCCAGCGCGATCGAGACGCTGGTCGGATCGCCGTCGCCCAGGTCGGCCGCAGCGGGAATGTAGTCCGCGCCCTTCCACGCCATGGTGGCGCGGATGGAAGCGGCCAGCGAGTTGCGCAGCGCCGCGTACTGTTCGCGCGCCCAGGCGGCGGTGGCGGCATCGCCCAGCGAGTCGGCCAGCCAGGCGCCGTCGTGCCAGCCCTTCAGCGCCCAGTAGTCGTCCCAGTAGCTGTGGGTGGGGCTGGAATAGCCTTCGTGGCTGATCGACGGGGCGAGGATGCCGCGGAAGCGTTCCGGCGCCGGCTGCTCGGCCATGTAGCCCGGCACCAGGGTGCGCTCGCGCAGTTCCTGCAGGAACTGCATCGCCAGCTTCACCTTCGGCAGGTAGGCGCGCACGCTTTCCGGGCCGCCGTCCAGCCGCGCGACGTCGGCGACCAGGGTGATGTACTCGCCCTGGCTGTCGTACTCCAGGTCCGAGCCGAAGCCATCGTTGACGCTGCCGTCGTCGTTGAGGATCGGCGAGACCAGCCCGTTCGGGTGCACCGCGTGGTCGCTGTACCACTGCAGGTAGTCGCGCGCGACCTGCGCCTGGCCCATGCGCAGCAGGATCGCCGAGGTGGCCATGCCGTCGCGGATGAAGGAGCGGTTGTAGTTGCGCGGCCCCGGCTGCATCGCCGGGCCGGTCTGGTTGATCAGCATGTACGCGGCCTGCGCGCGCAGCATGTCCACCAGGCTGGCGTCGGGCAGGCGCAGGCCGACGTTGCCCAGGCGCTGCTGCCAGTCCGCGGAGACCTGCTCGGCCAGTACGTCGAAGCTGCGGCCCGCGTCGCCGCGGCCGGCGGCGAGCAGGGCGTCGCGGTCCAGCGGCGGCGCCGGCG